>NZ_JBGSXF010000241.1:0-17670 GCF_041751555.1 Persicitalea sp.
TGGGCCTCACAGCGGGCGGGGTGCTGGTTCTGTTTCGGCGCAAAGAGTACGGACAGCATTTGCCGATGCGGTATCTTCGGTACTACCTGATCCTGATCTACACCTTTGGCTTTTATGCTTTGTGGAGCAGACTCCTGCTGCGAGAACTGTACTTTCCGATCATCCCGCCCGATAGCCGGGTACTTCTGGCGCGTTTTCTAACGCTTATCAGCGTGCCGTTTTTACTGGCCGGAAAAGCGATGCTGGTACTGTGGGCCATTCATGTTCTCAGGCCCGCCCGCCGCCATTTGATTGTTTCGGGGCTGATGGTAGTGAGCGGGGCAGTACTTCTGGGACTATGGGGTAGGGAACTCACCTGGACCGTCAATCAGATATACGCTGCCTTCGTGTTAGTGCTCATGTTGGCTATGGGTACCTTACTGATATTGGGAGAATCAAAGTACCTCGATCGCAAACCCCAACTACTTCTTGCCGGACTGGTTGTGGGCATTGGGGCCATTCACTTGCCTATGCTGGCGGGTACTACGCCGGTACCTCCTTTTGAAGTGAACTTTATTTTTCTGTATTTCCTGAGCCACACCAGCTTTGCCACCGTCTTTGTTTATCAAGCCAAACTACCCGAAGCTGAGCCTTCCCCCTTGGCGGTGCTACTCTCGACGAAAGTAACTTCGCTGGAAACCTTCATAGAAAGCTACGGAATCACGCCGAGGGAAGCTGAGATTATCCGGGAGATTTACCAGGGCAAAACCAACAAGGAAATTGCCGAGCAACTCTTCGTGACCGTCCAGACCATCAAAGACCACAACCACCGGATTTACCAAAAAACGGATGTAAAAAGTCGCACGAAGTTAGTCTCGCTCATGCGGAAATTTCTGGCGTAGAGGCAAGTGAAAAGTATGGAAGCCCAAACATGACGCGGTGGCTATGTCGAGTTAAAGGTAAAGTGTCAAAAGTTCGTCGTTACGACCACGTTCCCCCGTTTTTGGCCTGTCAGCATATAGTCAAAAGCCTCGCCGATGTCGTCCAGGGCGTAAACCCGGTCGATGAGCGGCGCATATTGGCCTTGCTCGATGAGTTCTCTGATAGCAGGAATACTTACCTTGGGACTGCCTGGAAACGGAAAAACGACCCGCTTACCCTTCTTAAATAATCCCATAATCGATAACGGAATATTCTCCCCGTTTGGCCCCAGTTCGGAAGAAATGTAAATGCCACCCGGTTTCAGCAAATGTTTGCAGGCCCCGAAGGAGCTTTTGCCCACGGCATCGAACACGAAATCAAAAAGTTCGCTCTGCTCGGTGAAGTCTTCCTTCAGGTAGTCTATCATCCGCTCGGCGGGCAGGTACTTTACCTTTTCGTAGCTGTCAGTCGGGTAGGTGAATGTCACCTTCGCGCCCCGGTGCAGCAGCAGTTGAATCGCCGCGTTGCCAATGGCTCCGGTTGCGCCGTTGACCAGCACCCTGTCGCCCGGTTTTATTTTCACTCTTTCCAGGAAAAAGTAGGCATAATGCGCGCCTTCGAGCGAGGCTGCTGCTGCTTCGTGGCTGATGGTATCGGGTTTGCGAAAAATCGGTTTATCGGCTGCAACGCAAACGTACTCAGCGTGGGTACCCAGGCCAGTATCCAGAAAACCGTACACTTCGTCGCCGATTTTAAAGTTGCTAACATCACTTCCCTTATCGACCACCACGCCCGAAAAATCAGTCCCGGTCGTTGAAAGGCGAGGTTTGGGAAAGCCCACAAAAAAGCGGAATATAAACGGCTTGCCTAGCAAAACACCCTCGTCGGTGCGGTTTACGGTGGTGGCCTTTACTTTTACGAGTACCTCATTTTCCTGAGGTTGCGGAATCGGGGCTTCGCGGATTTCAAGGGCATCGGTACTGCTGTAGTTTTTGCGAAAGGTAGTTTTCATAGTTGTGTTTTTCGCGAAGAACGACATTCGGGGGCTGAATAAAATTGACTTTGGTTAAGAAATGGTCCGTCCCCAATAATTACCGTTCAGCGAAACGACGCTCTCGTTCAAGGTAGTTTGTTTAATTTTACGAGGGAAAATTTACAGCAATTCCTTCTAGCTATGGAAAACGAAATATTGAGTTTTTTGTCCAAGCACGTTTCGGTCTCCGACAAACTTAAAGAAGTGATCGTTGCGAGTTCGGTGATCAAACGCTTCAAAAAAGGCACTGTACTTTTAGAGGCGGAAAAGCCCACGAAAGAAAGCTATTTCGTGTTAAAAGGGTGCATCAGAAGCTATCTCATCAGGGATGGAGAAGAAAAGACGATAGAATTCTACACCGAGGAGCAGCCCGTTGCCTTGACAAATTACGGCAAGAACATCCCCTCGGGGCAGTATTTGGTTTGCGTCGAGGATACGACAGTGAGCGTCGATACGCCGGAACACGAAGCAGAGATGTTCAGGAAATTCCCTGAATTCGAGTCGGTCTGCCGGATCATGTCCGAGGCGCTGATGGCCAACTACCAAGAATCTTTTACCAACTACAAGCTGATGACGGTGGAAGATCGCTATCAGCATTTGCAGGAAACCCGGCCCGATTTACTGCAAAGAGTACCGCAGTATCAAATCGCCAGTTACCTGGGCGTCACCCCCGAATCACTGAGCCGCTTGCGCAAGCGGCTGGTAAGCAGGTAAAGCGCTTCTTACCCAACGTCAACGAAACGAGCGACCCAACCTCCCTAGATTTGCATTTTTAACAACTAAAAAATGTAAGTCATGAAAAAACAAATCATTCTGTGGGCCATGCTGCTAGCCATGATCGCGAACACCGTTCAGGGTCAAAAAAAGGAGCGGGAGATGGCTCCCTACCGTAAGTTTTTCGTCGGAAGTACCCTGTTTGTTTTGGGAAATTTCATTCCCGATGATCCCAATCCACCCGATTTTGCGCAGCTCAATTTTGGCTACCGCCTGACTCCGAAGGATGTCGTCTCGCTCGAAATGAACACGTGGAAGTACGCCTGGCCGCTGGGGATTCCCTATGGGCCTAAGAAAACACATCCCGATGAGAAGTACCCAGGCTATACCCGCGACTTCGGAGTTGCTCTGGTTTATCAACGCTTTCTGTGGGAGGGCCTGTACGCGGCCGTTCATGCCATGAACGCTAAACAAAATTATTATGACGAGTCAAACGTAAAGATTCAGAGTGGCTACCAGCTATTTATGACCTATCGGCTGGGATACCACATTCCGCTCTTCAAAAATAGGTTTTTTATCGAACCTTCCGTAACCATGACGCACTGGCCCGTTAAAACGAACGTACCCGACTCGTTCGCCAATTTTGAAAACAGATGGCCCAATCGATTCTTTCCCGAACCGGGTTTGCACTTCGGTTTTAAGTTCTAGAGAAGTAGAATGTTGCTTTGGGAATGGTTTTTTGGGTAGTGGCACAAAATTGTGTCTGCCCCAAAAACCATTCTTTGTTTCTAACCCTCCACTAAAAATGCTCGCCGTCCAGATAAAACAGCCCGGCTCCGCCGACGAACTATTCATCGCGCCCTATCCCACGCCTAAGCCCGCCGCGAACGAAATTCGCGTCCGTGTTCACGCTACGGCCCTCAACCGCGCCGACATCATGCAGCGCGAGGGCAAGTACCCGCCGCCGGAAGGCGCAAGCCTGATCATGGGTCTGGAAATTGCGGGCGAGGTCGAGTCCGTTGGCGAAGACGTAAAGCGCTGGGAGATCGGCGACAAAGTATTTGGCCTGCTGCCGGGTGGCGGATATGCCGAGTTTGCGGTGATGCACCAGGACATGGCGATGCCAATCCCCGACGGATGGGAGTTCACAGATGCTACCGCCGTGCCCGAGGTTTTCCTGACAGCCTTTCAGGCATTGCATTGGGTGGGTAGTTTGAAGGCGGGCGAAACCGTGCTACTTCACGCGGGAGCGAGCGGCGTAGGGACCGCCGCCACCCAACTTGCCCAACTCATGGGGGCCGAGGTGATCGTCACTGCATCGTCGGGTAAGCATGAGTTATGCCTTGAACTGGGCGCAAAGCACGCCATCGACTACCGCAAGGGGCCTTTTCTGGAAGAATTAAAGGAACTCACCGATGGCAGAGGGGTCAACCTCATTATCGACCCGGTCGGAGGTGATTATTTCGACCAGAACATCCAGGCGCTGCAACCCGATGGCCGACTCGTGATGCTAGCCGTAATGGCGGGAGGGAAAGCATCGGCCAATATTGGTCCCATTGTTTTCAAACGATTGCAAATTCTGGGAACTACCCTGCGCTCCCGCAGCCGAGACTACCAGATCAAGCTCACGAAAGAATTCATGGATTTTGCCTACGATTCTCTAATTGGCAAAACTATTCGCCCAGTCGTGGACGAGGTATTCTCCTGGCACGACGTCGCCAAAGCCCACCGCTTCATGGAAGCTAACCTTAGTGCGGGGAAAGTAATTCTTCAAATTAAAGAGTAGTGTCACTTTGGGTCAACGGTGAACGGTTAAATAGTTAAACGGCGTTCTACGGGTTCTTTCGTTCGTGCTACGTTAAATCCACGAATCGTTAACCTATTGACCGTTTTAACTAATCTCCAATGATTAAAAAAATAAAAGCCCTCAGTAAAGAAATTGCCACTGAGGCGGTTGCGAATCGCCGCCATCTGCACCAGAATCCTGAATTGTCATTCAACGAATACCAAACGGCCCGCTTTGTGGCGGATCGGCTCAAAGACTTGGGGCTGGAACCGCAGGAGGGCGTGGCCGATACGGGTGTGGTGGCTTTGATCAGAGGCCGCAATCCCGAAAGTAGGGCAGTAGGGCTGCGAGCCGATATGGACGCGTTGCCGATTATGGAAGCCAACGACGTGCCTTACAAATCACAAAACCCCGGCGTAATGCACGCTTGCGGACACGATGTACATACCTCGTCGCTGCTGGGAACAGCCCGGATTCTGACGCAGTTGCGGGAAGAGCTCGAGGGAACGGTAAAACTAGTTTTTCAACCCGCCGAAGAGAAGGCACCGGGTGGGGCGTCGCTGATGATTAAAGAGGGCGTACTGGAAAATCCCCGCCCCGCCGGAATGCTGGGGCAGCACGTCGCGCCGAATGTCCCGGTGGGCAAGATAGGATTCCGGGAAGGGATGTACATGGCCAGTACCGATGAACTGTACCTGACCGTGAAGGGGAAAGGCGGTCACGGGGCCGTTCCCGACCAACTCATCGACCCGGTGCTGATCGCCTCGCATATCATCGTGGCCTTGCAGCAAATCATCAGCCGCAACCGTCAGCCCGCCAACCCATCGGTACTTTCGTTTGGGCGGTTCATTGCCGATGGCGTAACCAACGTGATTCCGAATGAAGTTAAAATTCAGGGTACCTGGCGCTGCATGGACGAGGAATGGCGGGCCGATGGCCTCCGTCGAATGCAAAAAATGGCCGAAGGCATCGCCGAAGCCATGGGCGGAAGTTGCGATTTTGAAATCGTGAAGGGCTATCCTTTCCTGAAAAACCATCCTGAACTCACCCGCCGTACCAAAGCCGCTGCCGTGGAGTACATGGGGGCCGAAAATGTCGTGGATCTGGATTTATGGATGGCGGGTGAAGATTTCGCCTTTTACTCACAGGTAGTTGATTCCTGCTTCTACCGCCTTGGCACCCGCAACGAAGCGCGGGGCATTGTATCGGGCGTCCACACGCCGACCTTCGATATCGACGAAAGCGCATTGGAAATCGGCCCCGGCCTGATGGCCTGGCTGGCCGTAAAAGAACTCGACCAACGCTGAGGTAGCGTTGGTCGAGTTCTTAAATCTCAAAAAACAAGCAGAAATTTATCTTCCGATTTCCTGGGTGTAACGCCGGGGATCGTAACCCTTGGCAAAAAGCGGATACTGGTCGAAAATGCGTCGCACTACGTTGCGGTAGTAGTTGTTGGGGTTATCCTGTCCGGCATTGAAAAGGCCTGAGGCGTAGCCGCGCCACACGACTTGGTCGCTTTCGGCGTCGATGAGAGACACGATGAGCGTGCCCTTGTCGAGCGCATACTTGATAGGTTCGTAGCGGAAGCCGTCGTTCTCGGTGTCCACCCAAGTCTTAATGACAGGCTGCATGTAGCCCTGGTACCGCAGGTTGTCGTAGAAAATACCGTAGTTCACCAGCAGCGTGGGTTTCTCGGCGGTCAGCTTATAGCCTCGTGCCTGCATTTGGCGACGGATGGACTCGTAGATTTCGGTGCAAAGGTTATTGGTATCACGCTCGCATTCCAAGAAAGTGTAGGACGAGTAATCCTTGAAGTTGGTTTCGTAACTGTAATCGTGCTCGACGAATACTTTACGGCCGTAAGAACAGCCCGCCAGAATGAAGGCTACCGCCACGGCAGCCAAAAGCGTAGTAGATTTCAACATATACTTTTTTAATTTTAAAGGTTAAGAAAAAAGGAACGAAATATAGGTGATTAAAACGTAACAATCAATCCGTTAACAAATTATTCACAAAGTCATAACTCAAAGGCCCATGTAATATTGCAGAGCCTTGCGCATTTCGGCTGGCGACACGGCTACGTCGTGGGCGCAGCTTCCGGCGGCGGTCAACAGTGAAAACCGAACCTCATTTCCGCGGTTCTTCTTGTCCTGCCGAGTGAGCGACACAATAGTCTCTACCTCGCTGGGCTGAACATCGGCTTTACCGAACACCGAGAACATGAACTCCTCAACCTGTTCAAGGGTTTGACGATCGATCATTTTTTTCTGGTAAGCCAGGTAGCTTTCCATCACCATGCCCGCCGCAATAGCCTCGCCGTGCAGCAATCGCTCTTTCGGAGCTTTTCTCAAAAATAGTGTCTCCACTGCGTGCCCGAGCGTATGCCCAAAATTCAGGACTTTTCGTAATCCCTTCTCGGTTGGATCCTGGGCGACGATTGCCTGTTTAATAGCCACCGAGTGCGCAATCAGGTCAGGCCATTTTTGCCGTTCCAAGTCTTTTTCCCGAATCTCGTGCCACTTATCGGCGTCGGCGATCAGGCAGTGCTTCACTACTTCGGCAAAGCCTGAGCGCAGTTCGCGCGGTGGGAGGGTTTCTAGAAAAACCGGGTCGATCAATACCCGAACAGGTTGCTGAAAAACGCCCAAGTGATTCTTGAATCCCCGAAAATCGATCCCTAGCTTCCCGCCTACGCTGGCGTCCACCTGCGCGAGCAGGGTCGTGGGAATTTGGATAAAATCTATACCGCGCTTGTAAGTCGCCGCGCAAAAACCACCCATGTCGCCGATGACACCCCCACCGATATTGATTACCAGCGCGTGACGGTCGAGTTCGGCCTGGGTCATGGCCTCCCAAATTTGCTCGCAGGTGGCCAAGGTCTTGTGCGTCTCGCCGACTGGAACACTTACGACAGAATGCTTCGGAAGGTTGCTTTTTACGAGGTTGTAGCAGTATTTCCGGGTATTCGTATCGGTGATTACGATGAGTTTGGAGTAATTCTTATTTTCTAGAAAACGCTCTAAACTACTGACGATGGGATTGATAACTACGGAGTCGTCCATTTATTTTTTGATAATAAAGCGAGGTGGGTAGGGGTCAAAGATACGAGGGTTGTCGGAAAGTGGACCGTCGCCCGAAATACAACTCCACGAATTTTACGTACTTTTAGGGTTGTATTTTGTAGCGTTGTTTTTCAGGAGATACCCGAAAAACAACGTGGAGATAGCTAGTGAGTTAGTCAAGCATATGCGGATAAGTGTCGTCATTCCTACGTATAATGAGGAGGAAAATATCGGTCGACTGGTAGGTGAGTTGCGGCAGTATGGCGGAGAGAAGCTAGTGGAAGTCATCGTCGTGGATGCGCCCAGCCAGGATCGTACAGCCGAAGTCGCCCGCCGGGCCGGGGCTAAGGTCGTTGTAGCCGACCAGCCGGGCCGCGCCTGCCAGATGAACGCCGGAGCGCAAATGGCCACGGGTGACGTGCTGTACTTCGTCCACGCTGATGTGCGCATTCATCCCGACTACGCCGCCGACATCGAACAGGCTTTGAGCGAAGGCTACACGCTAGGCTGTTATCGGTATCAGTTTGATTCGCCCCACTTGCTCTTGAAAGTCAACGCTTTTTTTCAGCGTTTCGACCGTATATGGAGTCGAGGCGGTGATCAGACGCTGTTTATCACAAAGAAGGAATTTGACCAACTGGAAGGCTACTGCGAAAAACATCGTGTGATGGAGGATTACGAGTTTATCATCCGGGCGCGGAAGCAGCACCGCTTCAAGATTATTCCGAAGAACATCACCGTGTCGTCTCGGAAATATGACGAGAACTCCTACTTCCGTGTGAACATCGCCAACGCCGTAGTCATGTGGATGTACTTTCGGGGGGCACCTCAACAAAAGCTAATAGACACTTACAAGTCGATTATCAAAACCGATAAATACGGAGTTAAACCGGTAGACAATGAAAAGTGGACAGTAGACAGTTAGCGTGTTGGAGATAAAAATAGATAGTAAAAGCTTCAACGTTTAGATATTATACAAAAGCGCTTTTGATATAATTAGTTGGTTACGAGCATTATATAAATTGATTTTCTTTGTCAACTGTCAACTGTCAACTGTCAACTTAAATAAAAATGCACACGACCAACTACTACAATATTTTGATCGAGGTAGCTGACGACTGCCCCGTAAAGGTAGCGGAGGCACCACCCATAAAGGGCAACAGAAAGTCAGTGGCGAATTTGCAATTCGAAATGGTGCAGAAGCACCCTTATCAGTTCACATCCGATGATGTGCTATTTGATATTTTTGCCCAAAGACAGGACTTATCGGAAAGTGAGCGGGAGGAAGCCCGAAAAAAGTTTTTCTCGAAGGGACAACCCTGTTTTCGCGCTTCGCCTTTGCCCAAAAGATACGGTTGGGGCGTTCACAGCGACGCCAAAGGCAAAATAGCCCTGCTGGCCGTCGAATCCGGTGAATACCAAAAATTAGTCGACGACAAAAACACACAGCATACCAAAGCCATGCGCTCTAAAAGAGCTTGAGAAACATTTGTCCATAAATCTCCTTGACAGACAATGAGAAAGCTACTCTCCACTCTCCACTTTATCACTGAATGACTCCACTAATTACCGCCATTCAGCAAGTAGGCGTCGGCGTTGCGGACGCGGGCGAAGCCTGGCAATGGTACCGCCGTGTGATGGGCTTCGACGTCCCGATTTTTGATGACCACGCCGAGGCAAAGCTAATGACCGACTATACTGGTGGCGAAGTGCACGGCCGCCACGCCGTAATGGCCCTCAACATGGCTGGTGGCGGCGGCCTGGAAATATGGCAGTTCACCAGCCGTACGCCCGAGGCGATTGCTTCCCCGCCCGAACCGGGCGACTTGGGAATCTTTGCCGTAAGGATTAAGGCGCCCGATGCGGGGGCAGCCCACAAATGGCTGCAAAAACAGGAAGGTGCACAGGTCGGGCCGCTGAGTGAGTTTCCCGACGGCCCAGGTTTTTGGGGCGTCGATCCCTACGGGAACGCCTTCCAGATTGCCGAGGATTCGTCGTGGTTCGGGCATACTGACCGGGCCGTAGGTGGCGTGGCCGGCGTAGTAATTGGCGTATCGGACATGGATAAAGCGGTGGCTTTTTATAAAACCGTACTGAATCCGTGCGAGGTAGTTTACGACAAGATCGCGGTATTCGAGGATTTGCCCGCTTCGGCTCCCAACCAGCGCTTCCGACGGGTGGTGGTTCGAAAGAAAGTCAGCCCGCACGGGGCATTCAGCCAAATGCTCGGCAACGTCAATATCGAACTCCTGCAAGCGCTCGACCACGAACCGAAGAAATTGTTTGCCAATCGCTATTGGGGCGACCTGGGCTTCATCCACGTTTGCTTCGATACGCTAGACATGGATGCGATGAAAAAGCGGCTGGCCGAAAACAATTACCCGCTCACAGTAGACAGCGGCGGGTCATTTGGTATGGAGTCAGCGGCGGGACGCTTCGCCTACGTGGAAGATCCCGATGGCACCCTAGTCGAACTGGTAGAAATCCACAAACTACCCATTTTGAAGAAAATAGGCTGGTACTTCAACATTGAAAAAAGAAAAGACCAACGCCCGCTGCCCAACTGGATGCTGCGGCTGCTGGGGCTGGGGCGGGTAAAGGACTGATTGGCCCACAAAAAAATGCCGCAACCCGAAAGTTGCGGCATTTTTTTGTGCCTGGCTGGCACACGCCGGGCAAACACAAAGGTTCGCTCCTACTTTGGCGATCTGCATCATTTAGTCACTCAGGGTTTAGTCGTGGGTTTTTCCTCACGGCAGAATGTTAACTTTGTGCCTTTGGAACTTTGCCCCTCTACTTATATAACACCGCATTCACTGCATCCACCGTCCGTTTCACGTTGGGAAGAATTTCCTCGATTAAAGTTGGCGCGTAGGGCAGCGGCACGTCGCGGTTGGTGATACGCATTACCGGAGCGTCGAGGTAGTCGAAGGCGTAGCGCTGAATATGATACGCCAGTTCGGAGGAAATGGAAGCCAGCGGCCAGGCTTCTTCCACAATCACGCAGCGGTTGGTTTTTTTGATCGATTCCACCACAGTGGCGTAGTCGATGGGGCGGACGGTGCGCAGGTCCACGAGTTCAGCACTGATGCCGTTCTTTTCCAATTCCTCAATGGCGGGCAGCACCACGCGTGGAATCATTTTTCCAAATGACACGATCGTTACGTCCGAGCCCTCTTTCTTGATTTCGGCCTTGCCGATCGGAATCAAATACTCCTCTTCGGGTACTTCCCCTTTGTCGCCGTACATCACCTCCGACTCCATAAAAATAACGGGGTCGTTGTCGCGAATGGACGATTTGAGCAAACCTTTGGCGTCGTAAGGATTGGCCGGAACTACCACTTTCAAGCCCGGCGTGTTGGCGTACCAGTTCTCGAAGTTCTGCGAGTGCTGCGCCCCAAGTTGCCCTGCGTTGCCCGTTGGGCCACGAAAGACGATGGGGACATTGTACTGCCCGGCAGACATAGACAACATCTTGGCCGCGCTGTTGATGATCTGGTCAATGGCGACGAGCGAGAAGTTGAACGTCATGAACTCGATGATGGGCCGCAGACCGTTGGCGGCGGCGCCGACGCCGATACCCGCAAAACCCAGCTCGGCGATGGGCGTGTCGATGACCCGCTTGGCTCCGAATTCGTCCAGCATTCCCTGGCTGGCTTTGTAGGCCCCATTGTACTCGGCGACTTCCTCGCCCATCAAAAACACTTTCTCATCGCGGCGCATCTCCTCGGACATGGCCTCCTTTATGGCATCTCTAAACGCTATTTCGGGCATCTTTTAATTTTGAATGAGTGAATGAGTGAATGATAGAATAAAAAAACACAACTGAACGAATGAACCAAACAAGGTTTTATTCTATCATTCTATCATTGTTACGGTAAAACTAGTCATTGAGCCTGAATTCTCAAATTGTTAATAAGGTTTGGGGGCATTTTTCGGGTCATAGTTTGTAATTTTAAGCCAGATCATCCTAAACCTCGTTCCCATGAAAAGATATTTCCCTGCCTATTTCGTACTAGTCATTTTCTTACTTTTTGCTTTGAATTCCTGTAAATCAGGAATGAGCGGTGCAAAAGATGATGTCGTGAGTGGACTGCGAGACGGACGGGTAATGCTGCCCAATGGCTGGTCACTGACGACGCCTGGCAAAAGTCTGCCGCTGGGAGATTTGCCGCTTAATGTGGCGGTAACTGCGTCTGGTAAGTGGATGGCCTTCACCAACAACGGACAGGGAACGCAAACCATCACCCTTGTGGATCGTGAGACTGAAACCGTTTCCGACGAAATCGAGATTCCAAAATCGTGGGTTGGCCTGGCCTTTTCGGCGGACGAGAAGCGATTGTTTGCTTCGGGAGGCAACGACAATCTGATCAGAATTTATCAAAATAAAGCCGGAAAACTCACCGAAAACGGGCAGATTGTACTGGGCGAATCCTGGCCCAAGGGCAAGATTTCCCCGGCCGGGCTGTGCTTCGACGATGCCACCAACTACCTCTATGTTGTAACTAAGGACGACAGCGCCCTCTACACCTGCGATGCCGTGACGCGGCAGGTGCTGCGCCGTGAGCCGCTGCCCGCCGAGGCGTACACCTGCGTGCTTTCGCCTGATAAATCGCAGTTGTACATTTCCCTTTGGGGCGGCGAACGGGTTTTGATGTATGATTTGAAAAAAAGGGCCATCGCCGGAGAAGTGGGTGTCGGCAGCCATCCCAACGATATGGTTATGACGGATGACGGCAAGTACCTTTTCGTGGCTAATGGCAACGAAAACACCGTTTCAGTCATCAACTTATCCGCTCGCAAGGTGGTCGAAACGCTGACCACTTCGCTCTTTCCCGATGCTCCCGTCGGAAGTACGCCCAACGGTCTGGCGCTTTCAGAAGACGAAAAAACGCTGTACGTCGCCAATGCCGACAACAATTGTCTAGCCGTGTTCGACGTGTCGGACCGGGGCGAAAGCCGCTCGCTTGGTTTTATCCCTACCGGTTGGTACCCGACGCTAGTGCGCGAAATCGGGGGCAAAATCTACGTCGCCAATGGCAAGGGCTTTACTTCGCTGGCTAATCCCGGCGGCCCGCAACCCACTATGACTGGCGCTGAACGGGCTAAGGCGGAGTACATTGGCGACCTGTTCCAGGGAAGTCTGTCCATTATCGATAAGCCGGACGAAGGCTTGCTGGCGGGCTACACAAAACTAGTTTATGAGAATACGCCCTATAATAAGGAGAAGGAAACGGTGAGCGAAGGCCAAGCGGGCAACCCCATTCCGCGCGAAGTGGGCGGACCGTCGCCGATTAAGTACGTCTTTTATATTATTAAAGAAAACCGTACCTACGACCAGGTGTTCGGCGATATGCCCGAAGGCAACGGCGATGCAGACCTGTGTCTTTTCCCCGAAAAGATCACTCCCAACCATCACGCTCTGGCGCGGGAATTCGTACTGCTGGATAATTTCTACGTCAACGCCGAAGTGAGCGCCGACGGCCACAACTGGTCGATGGCGGGCTACGCCAACGACTTTGTGGAAAAAACCTGGCCTACCAGCTACGGCGGACGAGGCGGCACCTACGACTACGAAGGAACGCGCAAAGTGGCGCACCCGAAAGATGGCTTCATTTGGGATTATTGTAAAAGGGCGGGCGTTAGCTACCGCACCTATGGCGAATTTGTATCCACCAACGGTCCAAACATCGAGGCGCTAAAAGGCCATTACGATCCCAACTACCACGGCTATGACCTCAGCTACAAGGACGTAGATCGCGAAGCGGCTTGGGAAAAGGACTTCGACGCCCTGGTAGCGGCCAACAAGGTGCCGCACTTCAACTCGCTCCGCATTTCCAACGACCATACTTCCGGGCTTCGTATCGGCGCGCCCACGCCCTTCGCCGCCCTGGCCGACAATGACCTGGCGCTGGGCCGCTTCGTGGAGCATTTGTCCAAAAGCCCCATTTGGAATGAGTCCGTGGTGTTTGTGGTGGAGGATGACGCCCAGAATGGCCCCGATCACGTGGATGCGCACCGCTCGGTTGCCTTAGTCATCGGTCCGCATGTCAAGCGGAATTACGTGGATCACACTATGTACAGCACAACGTCACTACTACGGACGATGGAACTGATTTTGGGCCTGCCGCCGATGAGCCAGTACGATGCCGCCGCTCCTCCGCTCTGGCGTAGTTTTACCGCCAAAGCCGACCCGAAACCCTACACTGCCCTCCCCAATAATGTGGATCTCGGCCAGCGTAACGTCGCCGTGAACAAGCATTCCATCCGCTCGGGCGAGTTGAACCTGGCCGTTCCCGACGCCATCAACGACGTGGAATTCAGCGAGATCGTTTGGAAGGCGGTGAAGGGCCTCGACAGCAAAATGCCCGCCCCGCGACGATCGGCGTTCGTGCGGGCGCGGGCTGAGGAAGAGGATGAAGAAGATTGACTGGGGTTATTAGTTCCCGCTCAGAAGCTTCCCCTTTTGCGTATCGTATTCCTGCTGCGTAATGACTTTTTCGTCGAGTAGCTGCTTCAGTTCGCGGAGTTGGTCGGCTTTGTAGGGCGACATGACGGGCTGCGGCTGCAACATAAATTGATTCTGATCAACGCCGAATTCTCCCTGCAAATCATAGGTGTGCATCGGCTTGTACTTCATTGTCCATAGGAAAGGAAACACGAAGAAAAGGCCGCCGATGATAGCACCCACGTCAGCTTCTTCATTGCGGGAAAAGGCAGTCTCGAAAGGTGCATACCCCTCTTTTTCCAGCCGGACGGTCGTGGTGCTACCGACGATCTTGGTGTCGCGGTGGGGGTAGGGCGTGGTTCCGACGGACTCGCCGTTGAGATAGACGTTGGCGCCGCTCGGATTCGAGCGGATCATCGTTGTGCTGGCGCAGCTCGAAAACAAAATCGAGGCGGCCAGAAGCAATGCGGTGGCTTGGGTGATTGATTTTGCGGTTTTCATGGAGAAATTGGCTTAAGATGGATTGAGAGGTAGTTTTTCAGGTTTTTGAGAAAAAATGTATTTCAAAACAACCTGACTTGTGAAAATAGACAGGTGAAATGTTTCTTTCCCCTATGCTCCATCAAAATATTTCTCAAACCCTCCCTTTTTCTCTATAATTTGAAATCCCCGCCTGTCGCCTTATCTTTCGGCTCATATTAATTTCTGTCAATCCTAGTTTTCGCATGAAAATAGCCGTTCACGGACGTACTTTTTCGGAGTCGGCCCGCCCTTTTATTCAGGCGATGTTCGATGAGTTACGGACGCGGCAGATTGAAGTCCAGCTTTATGCGCCTTTCCGGAAATTCCTGGATTCGTCAGAAGTGCAGCATGGCTCCCATCAAACTTACACCTCCGAAGAAGACTTGTTCGACGCCCGGCTGATGGTCAGCCTGGGTGGTGACGGTACTTTGCTGGAAGCGGTTTCGCTGGTCGGGGCGCGACAGACTGCCGTGATCGGTATCAACGTCGGGCGGCTGGGCTTTCTGGCTACGGTTCCGCCCGAGCGCATCGCCGACATGATCACCGCCCTCGAAGGGGGCAAGTACCACATCGACGAACGCGCGATGCTGGTCATGGAAGCCGACCGAGACATCTTTGACGGGCAGAATTTCGGCCTTAATGATTTTACGATCACCAAGACCGACACCTCGTCCATGATTACCGTTCATGCCTACCTCAATGGCGAGTTCCTCAACTCCTATTGGGCGGACGGCCTGATCGTGGCTACGCCCACGGGTTCGACGGGCTACTCGCTGAGTTGCGGCGGCCCGGTGCTGGTGCCACATACGGAAAACTTCATCCTCACGCCCGTCAGTCCGCACAATCTCAACGTGCGGCCGCTGGTGTTGCAGGATAGTTCGGTGCTGAGTTTTGAAGTGAAAAGCCGCAGCAACACCTGCATGGTGTCGATGGATGCCCGCTCGCAGGTCGTCGATTCCAGCGTGAAGATCACCGTCCGCAAAGCCCCCTTCGCCGCCCGCCTTATCAAAATGACGGATGACGATTTTTTCAATACGCTACGCAGTAAATTGTCGTGGGGATTGGATATGAGGAATTAGTTTTTTCAAGGCACAGAGGCACAAAGTGGCAAAGTGAAATTTTCGTGTCTAAGTATAGAATCCAAAACTATTATTTTAGAATGAAACTTATTCTCCATTCCTTCGATCTGCTTCTAAAGCACACTTTCACCATCGCCCACGATTCGCGCGATGTGCAGCCTACTTTGATTGTGGAGTTGCAGGATGGAGGATTTAGCGGTTTTGGGGAAGCCACGACCAACAACTACTACGGCGTCACGATGGACGGGATGAAGACCGCGCTGGAAAAAGTGCGGGAAGCCGTGGAGAACTACGCGTGGGGGACGCCCGAAAATCTTTGGGAGATTGTGTATCCTGCTTTGCAGGGAAATCCTTTTGCCCTCTGTGCTCTCGACATGGCAGCGCATGATCTTTTTGCCAAGAAACATGGTCAGAAACTTTACGAAAGTTGGGGACTTTCAGCCGACCGCAACCCGCTGACCAACTACACCATCGGCATCGACTCGGTCGAGACAATGGTGGTGAAAATGCAGGAAGTACCCTGGCCTTTGTACAAAATAAAGCTGGGAACGGCGGATGATTTGCGTATCGTCCGCGAGCTGCGCCAGCATACCGACGCCCGCTTCCGGGTGGATGCCAACTGCGCCTGGACCGCCGACCAAGCCATTGCCTACGCGCCCGAACTGAAAACGTTGGGCGTGGAGTTCATCGAGCAACCGCTCGCTGCGGCCGACCGCGAGGGAATGAAGCGCGTCTTTGCCGAAAGTGCGCTGCCCGTCATCGCCGACGAAAGCTGCATCGTGGAAAGCGACGTGGACTTGTGCGCCGGACTTTTTCACGGCGTCAACGTGAAGCTCACCAAGTGCGGTGGCCTTACACCTGCCCGCCGCATGATCGCCCGCGCTAAGGAATTGGGAATGAAAACGATGGTCGGTTGTATGACCGAGAGCAGCGTGGGTATCTCGGCCATTGCGCACCTGCTCCCCCTGCTCGATTACGTAGATATGGACGGTACTCTGCTCATTTCCAATGACCCTGCCACTGGCGTAACTTTCGACTACGGACAGGTACTTTACGCGGAGGAGAATGGGACGGGCGCCAAGTTGTTGAATCGTTGACGCGGCCGCCCGCGTCATCCCTTGTCCTTTTGACCGTTAACCTTTAACCCCTTTTCCCACGTGTCCCAAATACTCTTTACCAACTCCCTACCCGGCCGTACCGTAACGCTGGCCGATGGGCGAGAGTTTTTATGGTTTAGCGGGACGGATTATTTGGGGATGGGGCACAACGAAACGTTTCAGGCGCATTTGGCCGAGGGGTTTCGTCGGTACGGAACGCACTACGGTAGCTCGCGAAATGGCAGTGTGCAGTTGGCAGTGTACGAAGAAGTCGAAGCGGCACTGGCAGGTTTTGTGGGCGCACCCGCCGCGTTGGTAGTTTCGTCGGGGATGTGGTCGGGACAGCTTTTATTATCAGGGCTGGAAACTGCCGCTCAGATCCACTACGCGCCGATAGTGCATCCTGCCCTCTGGGGGCCAGGTTATATTACTCAGGAACTGGCTTGGTCCGAATGGCTACGGCAAACTATCCAGAAAATTCAGCAAAGTGAAGGACAACAAAATCACCTGATCTGTACCGATGCCATCGGCTCGCCCTGGGTAGAAGAATATGCGTTGGATTTGCTGCACGGCCTGCCGGACGGCCGCCAAACTACCCTGATCGTAGATGATTCCCATGGACTGGGTGTTCTGGGTAATCACGGACGAGGTGTTTTCTCCCAACTTCCCCAAAGTAAGAATGTTCGTTCGGTTATCACGGCCTCGCTCAACAAAGCATTGGGGGTGCCAGGCGGGGTGATTTTTGGTAATAAAGATTTCATCCGAAGCATTCGTCAGTCGCCTCGGTTCGCGGGTAGTTCTCCGGCGGCTCCGGCGTATTTCTACGCTTTGCAGCAGAATCTTATCACAGGGGTCTTTCAGGAGGCGCACCAAAATCTATTGGCCAATATCGAATACTTCACCCAAAGACTACCCCTCAAAAACTACCTCGCACAAATTGAGAAGTACCCGGTTTTTTGCAGCCGCGACCCGAGTCTGTATCCTCATCTTTTTGAAAACGGAATTCTGACTTCCCATTTCTCTTATCCA
>NZ_JBGSXF010000242.1:0-3534 GCF_041751555.1 Persicitalea sp.
CCGAGAATATCGTAGTGCAAATTCACCAACAGTAGCCCTTTGGGTGAAGGGTCAAACGGTTAAAAGGTCAAGGATTCGTAGAGTTCGCTTTTAATAAACAAAGCTGACATCACCTGAAAGTTTCAGAACGCCATTTAACAGCACTGGCCGCCCCACATTCAACCTTTGACCGTTCAACCCAAAAAATCTAGTTTTCCATGAGGTAAGCCTTGATGAAATCGTTGAGGTCGCCGTCCAGCACGGCGTCGGTATTCGAGGTTTGGTAGTCGGTGCGGTGGTCCTTCACTCGGCGGTCGTCGAGGACGTAGCTGCGAATTTGGGACCCCCATTCGATCTTGCGCTTCGAGGCCTCCACTTCGGCGCGGGCCTCGTTGCGCTTTTCCAGTTCGATCTGGTAGAGCCGTGATTTCAAGAGTCGCGTCGCCACCTCCTTATTCATCAACTGCGAGCGTTCCTGCTGACAGGCGATGACGATGCCCGAAGGCTTGTGGTGCAGTCGCACGGCAGTTTCTACCTTATTGACGTTCTGGCCACCCGCGCCGCCGGAGCGGTAAGTGTCCCAAGTGATGTCGGCTGGGTTGACGTCAATTTCGATGTCGTCATCGGCCAGCGGATAGACGTACACCGAGGTGAACGACGTATGCCGCCGGGCGTTGGAGTCGAAGGGTGAAATGCGTACCAAACGGTGGACGCCGTTCTCGGATTTGAGATTACCGTAGGCGTACTCACCTTCGATTTCCAGCGTCACGGACTTCACGCCCGCTACCTCACCATCCTGCAAATCGACTTCGCGCACCTTATAGCCGTTTTTCTCGGCCCACATGATGTACATCCGCATCAGCATCGACGCCCAATCCTGTGACTCGGTGCCGCCCGCCCCGGCGTTGATCTCGATCACGGCGGGCAGGTCGTCGCCTTCCTCGCCCAGCATCTTACGATGCTCGATCTCTTCCAGTTTTTCGGTCAACTTCGCGCCTTCGGCGTCCACGTCTTCTTCGGTAGCTTCGTCGGCTTCATAAAACTCCCAGATCACATCCAGATCGTCACGCCGCCGGGCGAGTTCCTCGTAGCCGCCAGTCCAGAATTTCAGCCCCCGAATCTCCTTCATCACCTTTTCGGCGCGGGTTGAGTCGGACCAGAATTCCGGTTGAGCGGTTTGTAGTTCTAATTGTTCGAGTTGGTTTTTACGATGACCGTAGTCAAAGATACCGCCCCAAGGCCTCTACGCGGCCTTTCAGTTCTTTCAACTGATCCTGAGTCATTTATTAATTGTGAATTAGTGAATTTGGAATGAGCAGCTCTCCACCTGGTGAATCGAGAGTCGATTCAGGGAAGTTTCTCCCGCAAGTACTGCATGATCGTTTCCTGACCGACTTTCAGTTCTTCGTACTGTTGTTGGGTCGATACAGTAAGCTTAGCTAATGCCTCGGCTGTTTTCGTAATGTTGCTTTCCATGCCAGGTATCTTGGAGACCTCGCCAATAATCTGACTTTGGCCTTCAATCAGACGATCTATCTTTTGTAAGCTGTCAGCCAGTAGAGGCTCTAACTGATCGAATCTCTCGTTCGGTGTCATACTGTTGCTGTTTTCTATCCGCCTTGGTACTTTTAGCTTTAATCTTGATGTCTTTGGTTTTGACCAACTAATCCTTCGCTAAACAAAAGTTTGTCCAAACCGATGACATTGACGGCAAATATAGCGATTTTACCTTGAAACTGGTAGGCGAGGGCCTTCGGCTTTGCGGCAAAAAAGGCTTATATTTGCGACGTTTTTTTAGCAAAACCTTATACCCCAAACTAACTCAAAAATGGCTCAAACATATGACGTTATTGTGTTGGGCAGCGGTCCCGGCGGTTATCCGGCGGCGATTCGTGCCTCGCAATTAGGATTGAAAGTGGCAATTGTGGAAAAAGAAAGCCTGGGCGGTATTTGCCTCAACTGGGGCTGCATCCCCACGAAGGCCCTCTTGAAAAGTGCTCAGGTTTTCGAATACATCAAGCACGCCAAAGACTACGGTATCAACGTCGGCGATCACTCTGCCGATTTCGGGGCCGTGATTCAGCGCAGCCGGGGTGTCGCCAACGGCATGAGCAAGGGCGTGGCTTTTTTGATGAAGAAAAATAAGATCGATGTCATCATGGGCGTCGGCAAGGTTATTCCCGGCAAAAAGGTGGAAGTGACTGACAAGGACGGCAAGAAAGCCGAGTACGCCGCCAGCAAGGGCGTTATCATCGCTACGGGCGGCCGGGCCCGCGAACTACCCAATATCCCGATCGACGGCAAGAAAATCATCGAGTATCGCAAGGCCATGAGCCTCGAAAAGCAGCCCGAAAGTATGCTCGTGATCGGCTCTGGGGCTATTGGCGTGGAGTTTGCTTACGTGTACGCCAGTATGGGTACCAAAGTGACGATCGTAGAATTCCTACCGACTATGGTTCCCGTGGAAGACGAGGATGTATCCAAGGAACTGACGAAGCAGTATAAGAAAATGGGCGTCGATATCTACACCAATTCCTCAGTAGAGAAAGTAGATACCAGCGGCAAGCTGTGTAAGGTTTCCGTCAAAACGCCTGATGGACCAAAAACCTTTGAAGCGGAGGTAGTTTTATCGGCGGCAGGCGTCGTGGCTAACCTCGAAAACATTGGCCTGGAAGAAATGAAGATCGAAACCGAGCGCGGTAAGATCAAGGTCAGCGAGTGGTATGAAACCAATGTGCCAGGCTACTACGCTATCGGCGACTGCACGCCTGGTCCGGCGCTGGCGCACGTGGCGACGGCGGAAGGCATCATTTGCGCGGAGAAAATCGCCGGTCACAAGACCGAAGCTCTCGACTACAACAACATCCCCGGTTGCACCTACTGCCAGCCCGAAATCGCGTCGGTCGGTCTGACCGAGAAGCGCGTCAAAGAGGAAGGCTACGACATCAAAGTCGGTAAGTTTCCGTTCATGGCCTCCGGCAAGGCATCAGCGGCGGGTGTGAAGGAAGGTTTTGTAAAGGTAATTTTCGACGCCAAGTACGGCGAGTGGCTGGGTGCCCACATGATCGGCGCAAACGTCACCGAAATGATCGCCGAGGTAGTTGTGGCCCGCAAACTCGAAACTACCTCGCACGAAATCCTACGCTCGATCCACCCACACCCCACGATGTCGGAAGCCGTGAAAGGCGCGACAGAAGCGGCGTACGGAGAGGCGATCGACCTCTAATAATCCAAGCTATTTTGCTGAAAAATCCCCTCCCGGACAATTTCGGGAAGGGATTTTTTCTAACATTACCTTAACGGGAAAACTCACGACTGGCTCAACACTATTCATTGGAAAACTTCTAAAACTCAACGCAACATGATTGTTTACGAAACCAACAAACATTTCCTGGGCGACATCGCTCACCTCACCCGTAGCTGGACGATGCGCAAAATGGTGCGCAGCACGGCGGGCGTCGCCATTTTTACCGCTGTTTTTTGCATTGCGGTTTTAGAATTCAACCTGCAGATCCACGCGCCATCGAGCATTTTCTCGCTACTGGGTATCGTGCT
>NZ_JBGSXF010000243.1:0-13802 GCF_041751555.1 Persicitalea sp.
GGGCGAACGAAAAAATTGTCGTCGCCCTAATTGGAGCCAAAAACCGGGGCTTCGGGGCGCTTATTAATGCCCTCAACATCCCCGATGTGGAATGTGCGGCTCTTTGCGACATCGACGACAAGATACTGGCCGATCGTGGCGCAGACGTGTTGAAAAAACAAGGAAAGGCCCCGAAGCTCTATAAAGATTTCCGCAAAGTAATGGACGACAAATCCATCGACGCGGTCATCATCGGGACGCCCGATCACTGGCACTGCCTGCCCTTCGTGGCGGCTTGTCAGGCAGGAAAGGATATTTATGTAGAGAAGCCGCTGGCCAACAGCATCGCCGAGTGCGACCTGATGGTGGAAGCCACCCGCAAGTACAAGCGCGTGGTGCAGGTAGGGCAGCAGCAGCGCAGTGGCACCCACTGGATGAAGGCGCTGGATTTGGTTCGGCAGGGTCAATTCGGCCCACTAAGGAAGGTCAATGTCTGGGCCAATTTCATGTACGGCATAGGTCAACCCGTGGTACCCGATTCGCCCGTGCCACCCGGCGTAGATTTCGAGATGTGGCTTGGTCCGGCACCTGAACGCACTTTCAACAAAAGCCGATTTCATGGTTCGTGGCGGATGTTCTGGGACTACGGTGGCGGCCTGATGACCGATTGGGGCGTCCACCTGCTCGACATGGCGCTGTGGGCCAAGGATGTCAAGGATATGCCGCTATCGATTACGTCCTCGGGCGGCAACTTTGCCTATCCCGACCACGCCCACCAAACCTTCGACACACTGAGCGTCAACTACCAACTGCCGGACTATGTCATCAATTGGGAGAATATCGCGGGGGTAGAGAGCGGTCCTTATGGTAAGAAGTACGGCCTGGCTTTCGTGTGCAACGACGCCACGCTGGTGATCAACCGCGAGGGCTGGGAAGTTATCCCCGAACTCAGCGGCGACCGACTTTCGTACAAAGTACCCGCCATCCCGTCGCAGCCCGGCAAAAGCTACCATCAGGAGCACACTCAAAATTTTATCGACTGCATCAAGTCCCGCGCGGAACCCAATTGTCCGATCGAAAACGGTCGGTTAGTAGCGGCCTACGCCCACGCGGGCAACATCGCATTATTGACCAAGTCGCAGCTCGTCTGGAATGAAAGCAAGAAAAATTTTGGCGATAACGCGGCGGCGAATGCGATGATTACGCCGAAATATAGAAAGCCTTGGGTGCTGCCGAAGGTGTAGATAGGGAAGGAGAGAGGACAAGGGAGAAAGGAGGAAAGGATGGTGCCGTCCATGAAGAAGGAACTAGTCTAGCGGGCGGTCGATATGGAGAGAATTTATTGAGTATTCAAACCTGTTGGCGCATTGACTTTAAACTTAGGGATCTCTATTCGAGTCTGGGCAGCTGAACGTAAGCTAAACTCAAAATAGACTTTTAATGGACAAATCACTCTTTTTTCTGCTGGTACTATGGGGTGCATCCATTACCAACTCATGCACCAAACCCGATCCGAAGGTCAGTCCGCAATCAGAGAAATTTTATTTTCCGCCGATTGGAAACGGAGAGTGGGAAAAAGCGAGTGCTAAGGCAATGGGTTGGGATACCGTAGCACTCAACGACCTTTACCTCTTACTGGAAAGCAAAGACACCAAAGCCTTCATTATTCTCAAAGATGGCAAAATCGTGGCGGAGAAGTACTTCGGCACTTTCAAGCAGGATAGTTGGTGGTACTGGGCTTCCGCCGGGAAAACCTTGACCGGATTCTTAGTGGGAATTGCCCAGGCCGAAGGCATCCTGAATATCGACGACCAAACATCTAAGTACCTGGGCAAGGGCTGGACGTCGCTTCCGCTCGAAAAGGAAAACCTGATTACCGTCAAAAATCAGTTGACGATGACTACCGGACTGGATGATGGCACGGGTGATGTAGATTGTACGCTTCCGGCCTGCTTGAAGTACAAAGCCGACGCTGGTACGCGCTGGTCTTACCACAACGCTCCCTACACCTTGCTGGATCAGGTGGTACAAAAAGCCAGTGGCCTGACGTACAATGACTACTTTCAGCAAAAGATCAGGAATAGGATTGGGATGAAAGGATTTTGGCGCAAAGATCCTGACGCTAATAACGTCTTTTTTAGCGACGCCCTAAGCATGGCCCGATTTGGTTTGCTGATGCTGAATAAAGGCAAGTGGGGCGACACGGTCATTCTGAAGGGCGAAGCCTACTTCAACGCCCAAACCAACACCTCCCAAAAATTCAATTTGAGCTACGGCTACCTCACCTGGCTTAACGGCAAAAGTAGCTATATGCTTCCCCAAACGCAGCGCACATTTCCCGGCCCCATGATTCCCAACGCGCCGGACGATCTGTACCAGGCATTTGGAAAAAATGATCAGAAAATCTACGTACTTCCTTCCCAAAATCTGGTGGTCATCAGGATGGGTGAAAAAACCAGTGACGCGCTGCTGAGCGATTTCGACAATGAACTTTGGGGGAAATTAAAAGTGATTATCAAGTAGTACAAATTCCAAACGTAGAATCGAATGAAGACAAAAGGATTTTTCAAACTTCTGGCCCTCATTCTTTCTCTCGCTGGTACTTCTTTTGGGCAATCCTCCAAGTCCGACTTAGGAGCAAAGTTTCTGCTTCTGCGTGACGACAGCAATTGGCAGCAGATAGCCGCCGTCCCTCTGTCATTCCCGGCCCATCACCCGCAGGGAATGGTAAAAATCGGGGCCAACTTTTATATGTCTTCCGTCGAAGTTCAGGATAGAGCATTGGGCAAGGGGACGGGCCATCTCTTCAAATTCGACGCCGATGGGAAACTCCTGGCGGATATAAAGCTAGGCGAGGGAGCAATGTACCACCCCGGCGGAATCGATTTCGACGGTGAAAACATTTGGGTACCCGTGGCGGAGTATCGGCCCGATAGTCGCTCGGTGGGTTACAAAGTTGAGCCGGAGAGCCTCAAAGTGACCGAGGTATTCCGCTTTGACGACCACCTGGGTGGAATCGTTCACGACCCGGATTCGCATACCCTACACGGCATCAATTGGGGGGCAAGAGTATTTTATGAATGGGCGCTCGACCCCGGCGGGAAGGTGGTCGATAATGAATCTTCCAAAAATATCCGCCTTCCCAATCCCTCTTTTTACATCGATTATCAGGATTGCCACTACGTTGGCAACCATCGAATGCTTTGCGGTGGGTTGAAGAGTTACCGGAATGGAGGTTCGGTTTTTCGCCTGGGTGGGCTGGAATTGATCGACCTCACGAATCATCGACCTGTCCACCAAATCCCTTTATCGCTGTGGTCGCCTACGGGAAAGCCTATGACTCAGAACCCTTTCTGGTTGGAGAGTATCAATGAAGGCATCAGAGGGTACTTCGTCCCGGATGATGACCAGGCTACGATGTATGTGTACGAGGTAAAGCTACACTAGGCGGGGACAATAGGCTGGTATCCCCTCAAAATCTAGCCAGGAAATTTTCCTAAGAAACTTTTTTATCAGAGAAGCCCCGTCAAATCACGCCATAGATGGTCAATTTCCCATAAATCTTTACCCTGTCCAAAATAACTTTAAAAATCGAAATCCAGCCGCGCGGGCCAGGATCATGATGGTGGTGCGGCGGGTGCTGAACAAGAACGGCTACACCCGCCCGACCATAGGCAGCGGGCCATCGAGACGGTGCTGCGGCAAGCCGCCGCGGCGGCGGAGATGGCGGTGGGGGAGTTGGTTTGATCCGTTTACAACAAAAGGACGTTTGTGTAAAACGTGTGGTCAAGAACGGACTCATCAGCCAATTCATGTTCTATCAACCAGAGCAGGAAACGGTCGATGCGGTCTTTTTCCATGGATCCCCATTCGGCTTCATCGCCGTAGTAAGGCGAGACGAACTCCTGGCTTTTGCCCACGTTGATCATCTTTACATCCCGCTCGGGAAGATGACTGGTCAGGATGCCCACTGCTTGTTTGGGATCGTTGATTGCCAATTGAAACCCGCGTTTGGTGGCTTGCAGAAAGGCTTTGTAGGGTTCTTTTCTCTCGGCTATGGCCTCCGCCGTGGCTGCGATGACCGGCGAGTAAGCATAGGGAACGTCGTAATCGGCCAGTCGGAAATGATTCAACGCCACGCCGTTGGTTTCTGCTTCCACACCTTCCCAATTGTCGAATATCCAGGTTGAATCGGCAACGTTTTTTAAAAGGGTATCCCAGATGCCCAGCTTAGCCGGATACATGAAATCGAGGTTCCCCTTACCGCCATCGTTGATAATCATTTGTTTTACGATCGCATCTTCGTATCTGGCCTGGTACGAGGCATAGGTACGCCCATCCAAATCACGAGGGCGGGTAATTTCGCTGCTGGTGAGGGTGACGATGGAGCTAATATCTTGTTGCAACAAAGCGGCGATGGCCACCGCATTTACTTTCTTTGCCTTGGTATTCAGACTGATGACACTTTCAAAGGGCGCAATGGCAAAATCACATTCGCCTAGTTCCAGTTTCTTCGCTGGTGTTGTAGCGTATCCGTCCTGGGCGGGAGAAATAATTTGGACTTCCAGCCCGGCCTCTTCATAAAAGCCAAGTTCTTTGGCTACAAAAAATCCGGTATGGTTGGTGTTGGGCGTCCAGTCGAGTGCTACTTTTAAATTTCCCATAATGAATTTGGGTTGGTTAGTGTGGATAAAAAATTGGGGATTCAAAACTACTTGCCGGGCGTAACCACGATGTTCCGGTACTCGACCGGCCCGTGGTCGCCCTGCACGTAGAGCGGGCCCGGTTCGGCCTCCCGACTGTCGAGTGCCCGGCCGGTGGTACCCGGAATTTCCTGATTGGTAATCACCTCCTTACCATTCACGACCAGTGTAATCATCCGACCGATCAGCGTCACGTCAAACGATTGCCACTCGCCGGGATATTTGGCCATCATCTCACTTGGGCTGATAAAACCGTACACGCCGCCCAGTTCGTAAGGCGAAGGTTCCAGTCCTTTGCCGTCCGACACCTGCACTTCGTAGCGGCCGCGCAGGTACACGCCGCTGTTGCTGCCCTTGGGAATCCTGAATTCGGCGTGTAGTTTGAAGTCCTGGTACTTGTCGTCGGTAATCAGGTTCACGCCCGACTTTTCGCTTTTCAGGATGCCGTTCTGGATCGTCCATTGGCTGGTGCCGACCGTATGCCAGCCCTCGATGGTGCTGCCTTCCGTGGGTTTGATGAGTTTGACGGGCTCACCCCAGACGGGCCTTTTGTCGCGCCGCAACGTGGGAGCCCGGACGCCCGTCCACTGGTGCGTTTTGCCGTCAGGCATGGTGAGCGAGCCGCTCATTTTGTCGCCCTCGACGGTACCTTCGAACGAAAAGTTGCCAGCGCCTTTTTCCCATTGCGGCGGAATCGAGAAATTGAATTTCCCATCCTCGAAATGCACCTCCGAAATTGGCCGGGCGCTCCCCGATACCGACACGTACCGCCCCACCAAAGTATGGTTGCCGGAGTGAATGACTTCCAGCCACGAAGAAGCTGGTGCCCCGGCAACATCGACAGTAATATTCCACCGGCCTTCGACCGCGGTGGCGGCAGGTTTGGCGGAGATAGTACGAACAAAGAGAGCGCAGACAGTGGAGAGTACCAGTACCGATAAGCACTGGCGAAAAGAACGGGATTCGATTACCTTTTTCATACGCTTCCGGGTGGTTTAGAATTTTTTTGAGTAGTAGCTCGGACCACAGACAAGGCCGCTTCTCCGATTAATTTTGGGTAAAAATAGTCGGAGAAGCGGCCTTTCTCGAATTTATCGGAATCTTTGTGGTCCTCGGCTCAGTAATACCCGAACGTGTAGCTACCCCAGAAACTCTGCCAATCAGCTTGTTTGGCGTCAGGAGTCGGAATCATGTGTACTGTGCTAATCATCCATTTGCCAATCTTGGCGATGGGAAACGTGACTTCGCCGTTCTTGTCGCTCCGCAATTTGGTGTGCGTAGTAGTGCCGTCCACCATGTGCCAGGCCAGTACCAGGCTGTTTGCCAGCGGCTTGTTGTCGAATCGGACTTTGAACTTGATCGATCCCGCCGCGTTGGCCGTGTATGGGTTTTTGCCTGGAATGATTTCCAGCCGCATCCCGGTGTCGATCGAATAAGTGTCGTCCGTTTTGCTGCCTACTTGTACCAGCGTTTTCACGCAGCGCTGGTACAGTTCCCGACCAGCCTTTACCGTATCGCCTTGTTGTGCGCGGCTCCGAAGTACGCCATCCAACCCTTCCGAGCGCAGATAATTATTGAATCTAGGTCCTTCCAGTTCGATGAATTTGCTGGTGTTGCTGAAGGCGACCAACTGGGTACCTTCGGCAGGAATGGTCAAATCGACCGTGCTGAGGCTATCACCGTAGACATCGCCCCGGATGTCTTTCTTTTTGCCATTACCATATAGCTCCAACTTCGTGAGATTGTATTTCTTGCCGTTGGAATGGTCGCCCTGGTAGTCTTCGCCCACCTTCATGTGGATCGTGACCTTTTCGTTTTGTTTCAATAAAAACTTGATCGGCTCGAGCCAAAACTCGTGCGCGAAGGTCAATGAACTAATCAGAAAGGCGGCAATCAGGAGAACTAATCGGTTGTGTTTCATTAGGTATTTTTTGGTTAAAAATTGAAAATGTAAGAAAGGGGACGGTAGTGAATGCTTATTAGGAAAAAGGGGCGATGGTGAATAGATCTTGCTAAAAAGGGGACGGCAATAAGTACCGGTCAAAAAACCGTGTACGCTACCCCGAGCCGAAAATTGATGGGATTACCCAGCGAGGCCACCGGATTGCGCGACAGGCCGCCGATGAAGTAGCGGGCGTTGGTGAGGTTGTAAAGGTTGAACTGCACATTGAATCGCCGTACCTGGTAGTTGGCCAGCGCATCCAGCACCGTCCACGCTGGTATCACCAGTGCCTGATTGCCCTGATTCCCAATCTGATCGCTGGTGTAGCGCCCCCCTACCCCGAGTCCAAGGCCGTTCAGCGCGTGGCCCCGGAAGTTGTACTTGAGCAAGACGTTGGCGAGGTGACGGGGCGCGTTGATGTAGCGGTCGCCTTTCTTTCCGATCGTGCTCGTGGAAGTGAGTGTGTGATCGTTCAGGGCGTAGCCAGTCAGGATACTTAGTCCTTTGACGTTGCCCTGCACGGTCAGTTCGATTCCCTTGCTTACGGTGCCGGGCACCAAGGTTTGGCGATTGGGATTGTCGGCCGTAGGGTCGGCAGCGAGGATGTTAGTGTAGTCGATGGTGTAAACCGCCAGCATGGTAGAAAGCTGGTTCTTGAAAAAATCGCCCTTGTAGCCCAATTCGAATTGTCGGGCTTCGCGCGGCGGAAAAGGACCACCTGCCCCACCACTATTCGACGATTGCGGTGAGAAGGATTTTGTGAAACTGCCGTAAAACGACACGTTCGGCAGCAGCAGATACACCAGTCCAAAGCGGGGCAACCAGGCGCTGGCGACTGAGGCGTCGCCCTGTTGGCTGTCCCTTTCCGAGAGCGGAGTCTGGGTCAGGTCGTAATGATCGTATCGCACCGACAACAGCGCCTTAATCTTGGCCCCAAAACTAATTTGATCCTGCAAATACCCCCCGACCAGATCGGTCGACTGCTTGTTGTCGTCATAAAAATCGACTTTCGGATTGGGAGCCGGAACATCATTCGAGTAGTCAGGATTCAGAATCGAAATACGCGTGGAGGGCGAATTACGGTAATCGTTTTGGGTCCAGCCAAAGCGGTTGTAATCCACACCCGCCAGAATGCTGTGCCTGATTTTTCCCGTCGCGATTTTATAGTTGAGGTAGGCCGTCGTTTGGGCGTTGAACTGGTCGTAATCCCAGTAGGAGTAGCTGCGGCTGATTGAATCGTTGCGAACCGACCCGCGCACGAAATGATCGGCGAAGGTAAATTGGCTCCGTACGTACCGCTGAACGGCTGTCAGCGTCAGGTTTTGGCTGAAGCGATGGTTGAAAGTCAGGGTGGCGGAGGAGTTTTTGTTTCTTCCAAAATCAGTCGGGCTCTGCACGGTCAGATTGTTGGGGTAGTAGTCGAAATCGTAGGTGCCGTCGCCGTTATCTTTCACAAAAGTACCCCGGTCGTATTGTTGCACACTGTTCGCCTTGGCGTAGTTGACTTCCAGATTCAGATTGGTATTGGCCGAAAAAACGTAAGCGAGCGAGGGCGCAATGAACAGATTCTCGACCTTCTGGTAATCCCGGAAGCTGTTGGTGCGGTCGTAACCGACGATCGCCCGGTACATCAGCTTCCCGTTTCGGGTCAAAGCGCCGGTAGCGTCAGCAGAAAAGCGGGCCGCGTTCCAGGTACCGTGGGTTGCCGTCACTTCGAGTTGCTTCTGGGCTTGCGGTTTTTTCGTGACAAAGTTGATTACCCCACCGGGCATTCCCTCGCTGAACAATACCGATGCCGGTCCGCGCAGAACTTCCACTTTTTCAATATTGTACAACAACGGCTGCTGACTCCACAGGTACAAGGTACCCCGAATACCATTGAAAGTCGTGAAGCTGGCGGTATTGGGATTGTAGCCCGTGAAGCCCCGCAAGCCAATTGCCCCCATCCCATTGTTCGACTTTACGCCCGTCATTAGCGGCGCTATATCGTTGAGTGTGAACGCCTGACGATCCCGGATAATCTGCTGAGAAATAACCTGCACCGATTGCGGGGTTTCGATCAAGGGTACCTCGGAGCGCGTGGCGAGCGAGGAGTTATCGGCTTTGTACTGGCTGCCCTTGCCCGTGATGGTCACTTCCTGTAATTCCGTGTTATTTTCAGAGAGTTGCAGGTCCAAGACCGTCGATTTTTGGGCGGAGATTACGACATCTTGCCGGGCGGCGGAATAGCCCATCGAAGAAGCAGTCAAGGTATAGGATCCGGCCGGAATCTGGCGCAGGATGAAGTACCCTTTTTCGTCGGTAATGGTATTGAAGGCGGTTTTTTGCAAACTCAGGGTTGCCCCGCCAAGCGGCGTTTTATCGGCGGAATAAATACGGCCCGACAGGCTACCATTTTGGGCGTAGCTCGATTGGGCGAGGCCCACAAACGTGAGCAAAAGGAGAATATATTTCAGATTCATATAAGTGCTTATTGATCCTGTGATGGCAGGAAGTGATTTTTGAAGGAAGAAATTTTGAAAAGTACCTCGATGTGAGCCAACAAGTAACACCCTGCATGTGACCGCTGGAAATGGATATCCCTCGGCCACAATTCAAAGAGTACGATTCGATTGAAATTGTATTATGGTATTTGCACGCATACTATGACACGCTATTTCGAATCTATCGAGACTGACTCATGGTAAATCCACGATGACAAACAAAAGCGTCGATTGACTACAATATACAATCCAACATGAGAGGTATTACCTGAGAAATCAGGCTAGGCCGGAGCTTTCCGGCGGGGAGAATATAGCGAGCGCTATATTTCTTATCGGCATGATTGTATAATGGTACCGATTATTTTTTTTCTTAAAAACACTGGCTACCTGAAATTGGTCAATGTCAGGTAGCGGATGGGCATCCACCCCGGTTACTATTAAAAAAAGCAACTGATCCTGAGCGTGAGTAGCATTCTCATATTTGGTGGCCAGGGCCTCGACTATAAAAGACTCGAGGGCGTCTGTACGCATATATCGGCGCGACTCGTAGTGGTGGCTCTCGGCAGATTTAGACTGAATCAACACCATGAACGAATCCTGCTCCGGTCGGCTAACGTAGCCCGATCCAGCAAGGAACAGATAGTTGGCCAATACCAGCAAAACGATGAAGGATCTCAGATTCATTGCTACAATACTACAAACAATTTGTTCTCGAGCCAGTAATTATGAATTAAAAAATCCATTCTTATGCATTAAGCATTTCACATACGTTTTGTCGGGGCTAGCCAGATCACATTTGAACATTTCAAAAAATTCAGGATGCATCATTTCGCCTTCGTTTTCCATAACAAAACCCAGAATCTTATCTCCTAGCTTTATCCTTTCCTGCATTAATCCTATATTCATGCCCTAAACAAAATCTACTATGCGGAAATACACTTTACTCACAGCCTTCGTACTGCTGGCTTCGGTTTTTGCCATTGCTCAAACGCCAACCATCGAAAAAGCCACCGAAGGCATGACGAAGCAAGACGGCTACCTGCCGTTTTACTACGACGCCAAAAAGGGCAAAATCTGGCTGGAAATTAGCAAACTGGACACCGAACTACTCTACTATCCGACGTTGGCGCAGGGCGTGGGTTCCAACGACATCGGCCTGGATCGCGGGCGGCTGGGTAGCGAACACATCGTCAAATTCCAGCGTAGCGGCCCCAAAATCCTGATGGTCGAACCCAACTACGCCTACCGCGCTCTGTCGGACGATCCGCTGGAGCGGCAGGCGGTGGCCGAGTCCTTCGCGCAGTCGGTACTTTGGGGTTTCGAGGTGGCCGCTGAAACGGGTAATCGTATACTGGTGGAACTCACGCCTTTCCTGATGCAGGACGCTGTCAATGCTGCGCAAGCTATTACCCGTACCAAGCAGGGTACTTTCAAAATGGACGCGTCGCGCTCAGCGCTGTTCATGGATCGCACCAAGAATTTTCCCAAAAACACCGAATTCGAGACCATCATTACGCTCACGGGTGACAATCCCGGTGGCTACCTGCGATCGGTGGTGCCCTCGGCCAACGCCGTGACCATGCACCAGCACCATTCGTTGGTCGAACTACCGGGCAATGGCTACCAAACCCGCGCCTTTGACCCGCGGTCGGGCGTGAATGGCATCGAGTTTTTTGACTACGCCTCACCCGTGGGCGACCCGATTATCAAGCGCTACATTTCGCGGCACCGTCTGCAGAAGAAAAACCCATCGGCGGCCATGAGTGAAGCCGTGAAGCCGATCATCTACTACATGGACCCCGGTGCGCCCGAACCCATCCGTTCGGCCCTCATGGAAGGCGCGGCTTGGTGGAATCAGGCGTTCGAAGCGGCAGGCTACAAGGATGCCTTCCAGGTAAAACTCCTGCCGCCCGATGCCGATCCGATGGACATCCGATACAATCTGATTCAATGGGTGCACCGCTCCACGCGCGGCTGGTCGTACGGCGGCAGCATTTCGGACCCACGCACGGGCGAAATTTTGAAGGGTAAAGTGACGCTCGGCTCGTTGCGGGTGCGGCAGGATTTCCTCATCGCACAGGGACTGGTTGCCAAGTACGAAGAAGGCCAAAAAGTGTCGGACGAAATGATGGCGCTTTCGCTGGCTCGGCTGCGGCAATTGGCGGCGCACGAGGTGGGCCACACGCTGGGACTGCCGCACAATTACATTGCCAGCACCAACGACCGTGGCTCGGTGATGGACTACCCGCACCCGCAGGTGGACATCAAGCGCGACGGTACGCTGGATCTATCTAATTCGTACGCCAAGGGCATCGGCTCCTGGGACAAAATCGCGATCAACTACGCCTACCGCGAGTTTCCTAAGGGGAGCAACGAAAAGGATTCTTTGAATAAAATCATCACCAGTTACCTGAAGACCGGCGAAGGCTTCCTGACCGATCAGGACGCCCGTCCGGCGGGTAGTTCCCATTCTAAAACCCACCTTTGGGACGGCGGTCGCAATGCCGTGGATGAATTGGATCGGGTAATGAAAGTGCGGCAGATTGCTCTCGACAATTTTTCGGAAAAGAAAATCCCCGTCGGGATGCCACTGGCGACTTTGCAGGAAGTACTTGTGCCGATGTATTTGTTTCACCGCTATCAGGTGGAAGCGGCGGCCAAAGTTATTGGCGGCGTGGACTACACCTACGCCCTGCGCGGCGATGGGCAGGTAGCCCAAAAGTCCGTGGATGGGCGCGAGCAACGTCGGGCTTTGCAGGCTATATTGGCTTCGATGCGGCCCGAGGCATTGGCTTTATCCCCTAAAATTCTGGCGCTATTGCCACCGCGCCCGTTTGGCTTTGACGGCAATTCACGCGAACTATTCTCGGGCCGCACGGGCCTGACGTTCGACCCGCTGGCTCCCGCCGAGGCAGCTACTTCGCTCACACTGAGTTTCGTCCTCCACCCGCAGCGGGCCAGTCGGCTGGAAGCGCAGCAGGCAGTGGACCCGTCGCTGCCCGGCCTAAGCGAGGTGGTGGATGCCCTGGTGAATCAAACCTGGAAACGTGCCGCTAATTCCCGGAGCAGAGCGGGCGATGGCGATGCCTACGAAGCTGCAGTACTGCGTCAGACGGAAAGTATGATCGTGCAGGAACTGATGAATCTGGCTTCGTCGGAAGAGGCTTCTTCGGCGGCGCGGTCGATGGCGTATTTCAAACTCGACCAGTTGAAAGAATGGATGGAAGGGCAGCAAACCTTTCCCGCCGAGCAGGATCACGCGCATCTTGTTTACACTTTGCAAAAAATTGATTTATTCGAAAAAGGCGAGAAAGAGGGCATGCCCGATCTGAAGCCCAACGACGCACCCGACGGGTCGCCGATCGATCCGGGTCAGGAGTGGTTGGAGCCGTTTTGTGGTTGGAGGTAATTTTTTATTTTCAGTACTTTTGGGCAAAACACAACTGAGGAAACCCAAGCTTACCGATACGAATGAAAAAATTTCTCTGGCTATCACTCATCATTTCCGTCCCCGCCTTTGCCCAGGAAAAAAAGAAAGAAGACCCCAATTTCCGCAACGACCTCCGCTACAATTTCAACGAATCTGGTTCTCACTATTTCAAAGCCACGTTCTTGAACCAAACCTGGTTGCGCTTCAACGAGAGCAACCCCGGTACCACTTCACTGGGCGACCCCGCTCCCCAGACTTTCGACATCGGCTTGCGCCGGACGCGCATTCAGATGTTCGGACAAATCACCGACCGGGTATTTCTGTACATGCAGTTTGGGATGAATAATTTCAATAAGAATAACGCCTTTCCCGGCTATAATACCAACGGTACCCCCAGTAATCGAAAAATTGCTGCTTTCTTTCATGACGCTCTGGGTGAATACGAAGTTTATCGGAAAGCTAACCAATTCGTACGTTTTGGCGGTGGTCTGACGATCGTCGGCGGCCTTTCGCGCTTCTCACAGCCCAGTATCGGTACCATTATGACGATGGATGTTCCCGTTTTTGCCCAGGCGACAGTGGAACAAACCGACGAGTTTGGCCGAAAGTTGAGTCTGTACAGCCGGGGGCAATTGGGCAAATTCAACTACCGGGTGGATGTATCCGACCCCTTTCCGATCGAGACCAACGGTGGTGTCCCGCCGCCCCTTGGGCCGAACGCCACTTTCGCTCAGCGCAAGCATAAGAAGCAGTTTCAGGGACTATTTATCTACAACATTTTCGACACCGAGTCCAACACCACTCCGGGCTATATGACGGGTACCTACCTGGGCAACCGTAAAGTCCTGAACCTGGAAGCAGGTTTTATATCTCAGAAGAATGCAACCTGGACAAAGGAAACGGCGAATGCTGACACCTCTTACCACAATCTCAATCTTTGGTCGGTAGCAGCTTACCTAGACATGCCGCTCGACAAAGATAAAGGCACAGCGATTTCTTCTTACCTCGGCTATTTCAATACGGACTATGGAAAGGATTACCTGCGCTACAACGGGCTGATGAATCCCGCCACGGGTACTACGCAGCCGCTGCCCGGCGTGGGTGGTTCACAGGGCAATGCCTACCCCATGTTTGGAACGGGTACAGTAGTTTATGGGCAATTGGGCTACAAAATGGCCGACGACCTGCTGGGTAGTCAGGGTACTTTGCAGCCTTACGCATCGGTGCAGCATTCCAGTTATGACCGCCTGGAAAACGGTATGAAT
>NZ_JBGSXF010000244.1:0-12427 GCF_041751555.1 Persicitalea sp.
AGGTTGGGCGTCCGCACATTGGGATCTCCGGCATAGCCCGTAGCCTGCGCCCGCCACTGATCCACGAGAATGTACACGATGTTGGGCTTCTTGTCGGCTTTGTTTGCCGGAAGCGGTGTAAATTCGCACAAGAGAAAAATCGTGCAAACCAGAAGAATACTTTTACAAAATTTCATGTAAATAGAATACATTATTTTACTCACTCATTCAAAATTAGATCAATATCCCGGATTCTGCTGCAACTTATTGACCAAAACTTCATTCGCTGGAATAGGTGCCAGCAATTTATTGGGCGTGATGGTGTATGCGCCGTCAAAAAGGAAAGGTTTTAGCGCGACCTCCCGCTTACCGTGGGCAGACATGACCTCAATAGCCTTCCCCGTACGCTTCAAATCGTACCAGCGATGATTTTCAAAGCAAAGCTCGACCTGACGCTCTTTGGCTATAAGATCTTGCAGCGCCAATTTGCTGGTAGCGGTGATTGGCGTGGTCAGTTTAGCGCGGTTTCGTACTTGCTGTACAAAAGGGATAGCCTCGCCCGTTTTACCCTGTTCGTTCAGGACTTCGGCCATCAGCAGCAGCACATCCGAGTAACGCAGAATGGGAAAATTGTCACCCGCGCGGTTGTCGGGGGCCGCGATGGGCGGCTTGTACTTATTAGGGTAAGGAATGGGCCGCACCTGATTGTCCCAGTCGAGACCCGTCCAGTAGCCGATCGAAACGGGCTTGCGGGCGTCGCCCGGCTCGAAGGCGTTGATCAGGTCGTCGGTCGGTTGGTTCCAGCCCGCATTTACGATGTTGATATTGGGCCGGAGCGTCACGGCACCGCCCGAAGTATGAGGGGCAAAGAGGAAAATAAACTGGTTGGCTACTTCACCACTAGCCTCAGAATACTGCATGGCAAAGATCGTTTCCTTGTAATCTTTCTGGGCAGGATTGAAAACGTCGGCATAGTTGGCCAATAGCTGGTACTTACCCGAGTTGATGACCGCCGACAAGGCCTGTTGTGCTTCGGGGTACTTTTTCAACGTAAGCTGGACTTTGCCCAACATTCCTTGCGCCGCCCACTCGTTGGCGCGTCCGGTTTCGGCTACGTCGCGCGCCTTGGCGAAGCGGGCAATTGACTCGGTCAGGTCTTTTACGATTTGGGCATAGATTTGCTCTTCAGTAGATCGTTTGATCCCAACAGCTTCCTGGGAGGTCACGGGCGTGGTCACCAATGGTACTCCGCCAAACTGGCGTACGAGATTGAAATAGTACACTGCGCGCAGGAACAGCGCTTCCCCGGCAGAACGGTCTCTCAAAGATTCTTTGGAAAAGACGACGCCCTCCCGTCCCAGTTCGCTCAGCAGTTTATTGCATCGAGTTATACCGTTGTACGATTGATCCCAAAATGCCTCGTAGGCCACGTTGTCCGACCCCAATATAAATTGGTCGATCACGCCCCGTGATGCTTCGCCAGTACGGATGTTGTTCTGCTTGCTGCCATTGTCCGAAATCAGTTCGGCCAGCACCCAGTGTTGGTTTTTTTCGTAGTTGCGCATTGGCACGTAACAGCCATTGGCCAGCAGGACGAACTCGGTTTCAGTTTGGTAAAAATTTCCCTCGTTCAGCGAGTCTTGGGGGAATATTTCCAGGAATTTATCCGAGCAGGAGGTCAGTGCCAATAGCGTCAGGATGGAAAGTATTTTTTTCATGTTGATTTGTTTATTCGTTGATTTGAGTATTCGCAAGTTGCTGAGAGATAATGTTCACTCATTCACTGGTACGCCAGCCCGGTCACTCATTCAAAATTAAAACGTCACGCTCACCCCCATCGACGCGGTCCGCGAAAGCGGATAAGACGATATATCGAACCCTGGGGAGAGCGTGTTATTGATGTTGCGTGACTGCGCCTCGGGGTTGGCTCCTTCGTAATTGGTAAACATGGCCAGGTTCTGGATTGTGGCGTATATCCGGGCGCTACGAATAAAGCCCGTTTTGCGCATCAATTCATCGGGTAATGAGTAGCCAATATTGACGTTGGCAATGCGCAGAAACGAGGCATCTTCCACCCAAATCGAGTTGACGCGGTGCCCCCAGCTCGGTGCTAGCTTCGGCACGCCGGAAAGAATACCATTACCGGGACTTTCGGTACTCCTCCACCGATCTACCCACACCTCGCGGACATTAAAGAAGCCCTGCAAGTTGTCGATCGACTGGCGCAAACCGTTCATGACTTGTCCACCTTGCTGCCCGCTGATAATAACGCCCAGCGTAAACCGCTTGAAGGAAAAGTTATTGGAGAGCCCGAAGGTAAAATTAGGCTGTGGGTTGCCGATAATGGCGTAATCCAGCACGTCACTGACAATACCATCGCCATTTGTATCGCGATACTTGGGATTACCCTCGTACACCTGCGGGGTCTTGATAAGGTTGGGATTTTCAATATCCTCCTTAGTGTACACACCGTCGTTGATGAATCCGTAGAACTGCCCGATGGGCTTGCCTACCACGCTGATGTGCGTAGGATTGCCGTCGTTGTTGCCCGATAGGATACGATCACTGTTGTCGTTGAGCGACAGCACTATATTACGGTTGAAGGCGATGTTGGCGTTTACATCCCAGCGAAAGGCTCCAGAAATTGGACTGCCACCAAGCGAAAGTTCCAGACCACTGTTGCGCACATTGCCTTTGTTCACGATCTGTGAGTTAAAACCCGTAATGGCGGGAATGACGTCGTTGAGCAGCATGTTGCGGCTTTTGCGATTATAGTAATCGACCGTCAGGAGTAAATTGCTTTTGAATAGCTCTATGTCCACGCCTACGTCTATCTGGCTGGATTCTTCCCAAGTCAGGAAAGGATTAGCCAGACCAACGAAAGAAGCTGTTACCAGATTATTGGCAAATACGTACGAACCCGCGTTGATGGCGGCAAGGTGCGAGTAGTTACCGATGTTGTTGTTGCCACTCGTGCCGTAGCTGGCCCGCAGTTTCAACGAACTGATCATTTTGTTATCCTTCAAAAAATTCTCTTCGGACACCCGCCATGCTCCGGCTATGGAGGGGAATGTGGCGTAGCGATTATTGGCTCCAAAGCGTGACGAACCATCAGAGCGGATGGTGGCGGTCAGCAAGTACTTGTCTTTAAAGCCGTAATTGATGCGGCCCAGGTACGAAATGATGCTCCACTCGTTGATGTTTTGATCCCAGTTGCTGATTGTTTGGGCGGCGTTGATGGTTTGAATCAGGTCATTGGCGTACGGACTGGCCTGGATGTTGAGACTATTGCTCGTACTTTTTTGAGCTGTGTAGCCCGCCAGTGCGTTGATGCGGTGGTTACCAAAGGCTTTGTTATAGGTCAGGGTGTTCTCGATCAGCCAGTTGAAGGTTTCGCCCCGGTTGTCGGTGGCCTGGCCCGTTCCCGCCACGGGAGGGCGATTGGAACCGCCGATGGTACTTGGAATGTACTGCGAAAACTTGGAAGTCGACCAAATGGTGTTGAGCGAAGTCCGGGCGACTAAGTCGGGGATGATGCGCCATTCGACGAAGGCCGAACCCAGGTTTTGAAATTGATCCTGCGTCTGGGTGGTTTCGCGCAGCACAAACAGCGGGTTGGCAAAGCTCCAGGCTGAGTGGTACTTGCTCTGCGGCGAACGCACATAAGCCAGTAAATTCCCGTTTTCGTCGTAAGGCGACACCACCGGATTGGCCCAGTTAGCGACACCGATTACGTCCTCGCGGTTGGCGTTGGTGTTTGAGCGGTTTTGCTTGATAAAAGTTGGCTGAATCGTCGCCCCGACGGTCACGGCGTTGCCCAGGCCCGTTTCCATGCTTAGTTTGCCACTGTACCTTTCAACGCCTGTGTACTGCAACACGCCATCTTGCTTGAAATAACCCAAACTAAAATCTACGCGGGAATCTTCCGATCCTTTCTGCACACTCACATTGTAATCGTGAATGGCGGCATCGCGCAACAGCAGGTCATACCAGTCGGTACCTTTGCCTTGTAGCTTGTCCAGGTCGCGGTATTCTACAGGGTAGTCATTCAGTGTGGACGCCCGTTTCTCGGCCCGGAATACGGCAATGTCGATCTTGTTGCGCTGGTATTCGGCAAAGTCCCGCTGCCCCATGAGCTGAGGACGTCCCTTTTGGGGTACGGTCTGTACGCCCGTCATGGCCGACATCGTTACCGAAGTTTTGTTGAATGCGCCCTTTTTGGTGGTGATTATGATAACACCATTTGCCCCCCGTGAGCCGTAAATGGCGGTGGAAGAAGCATCTTTCAGAATATTGATAGATTCAATATCATTGGGATTGATGAGCAGAAGTGGGTTTAGGTTTTGGTTCAATCCCGCCGAGTAGGGCATTCCGTCTACGACGTAAAGTGGCTCGTTACCCGCGCCCAGAGAGCCACTGCCCCGTATCCTAACCGAAGTACCTCCGCCGGGTGAACCAGACGGCTGCGTGATTTGCACGCCCGCCACCTGACCGATCATCTTCTGATCGAGCGTGGCCACGGGTAGGTCTCTAATTACTTCCTGGTTGATCGTCGCTACCGCACCCGTCACGTCTTTGGCCTTTTGGGTACCGTAACCGACGACCACCACTTCGTTCAGCGCCTTATTCTCAGGCTGCATATTTATTTGCAGATTGGTCTGACTGCCCAGCGCAATCTCCTGGCTGGCGTAACCCACAAAACTAAAAACCAAAGTAGTAGGTTCGTCGGGCGTATCGAGTTCAAACTGCCCGTCGGTGTTGGTAGTTGTGCCGCGCGTGGTGCCTTTGATGACTACACTCACACCGGGCAGACCGCCGCCCGTTTCATCGCGCACGGTGCCTCGCACCAATTGCTTTGGTGCGATGACTGGAATACTAAACAGAGAGGAGGATGCTTTTTCGAGTGTAGCAGGTTTGGCCGAAAGAATGATCTTGCGCCCAACCAATTCAAAATTTATCTGAAGCGGCCTCAATAAATTTTCCAACACTTCGCCTAGCGTGGCGTCCGTTTTCTGAATAGAAACGCGCTGGGAAGAACTAATGACCTGCGAGCTGTACACGAAGCGAACTTCTGTCGATTTCTCGATCTCGCTCAACACTTGCTTGATTTCTTTATTCTCAGCTCGTAAAGTTAGGCGGCGATTGAGGTACTCCTGCGCGTCGGAAGTATGCGCGTACGAGACGCCCATTAACAAAAACAACAGCAAACTTTGCGCAAAAGAAAATTTCATCAATCTAACCCAGTGTTGTCGGGTAGTTAGTGTTTTCATATAAGTTGGATATAGGTTAAAGGTTTAAAAATCTGATTTCTACGTTATCGGCACCCTCTGCCGCTCACCACGATCTGCCCGTCCACAATTTCGTAGGTAGCAGCTCCCGTTTTACACAGGATGTCCAGCTGCTCATAAAGTGTTTCGGTAGTAAATGTGGCGGTGATGCGGCAGTTCCGCAGACTAGGCTCGTCGAATTGAATGGCAATTCCGTAGCGTCGTTCCAGTTCTGCCAGAATGGTCGGCAGCGGCGTTTCGTCGTAGCGGAAATCTGGGTTATGGCTGATGGCTTTATCTTCTACCACGATGGGATTGGCCACCAGCGTTTTGGACAAATGACGAAGGTCTTTTTCAAAAATAGCCGCCTGATTGGCCGTCAGGATCAGCCCGTTGACCTCGCGGCTACCGGATACCCGGCCGGGTTCGGCCCGGGAAACGGAAACTTTACCCGAAACAACCTGCACCGAAAATTTCTTATCGGCGGCAAAAGCCCGCACTACGAATTGGGTTCCCAGTACCTTAGTAACCATTTCTCCCGTAACCACCAGAAATGGCCGCTCCTGGCGTTCGACCGAAAAACTTGCTTCGCCCGTGAGATAGACGATGCGGGCCGAGTCGGCGAATTGCGCGGGATAACTCAGGCGACTGTTGGGGCTAAGTATTACTTCGGAGTCGTCGCCCAGCCGCAACCGTAACGGTTCCGAAGTCGGATTACTTGTTTCGACCAGCAGGTTGGCAGATTCTCTTTCAGTCGAGGTAGTTTCCGGGCTGATCGGCAAATCATTTGAGAAGTACCAGGCCATTCCCAAGGCGAGCAAAACAATCGCAGCGGTGAGATATCTGAGCATTGGCCATCGTGTCGATCTGCCTTCGCTTTTTTGTTGAAGTGCAAACTCTCGTACGTCGTTTTTCTCCGAGGCGCTATCTGCGTTGGCTAGAAAGCGTTGCACTTCCTGGCGAATTTCCCTTTCGGTTAAATTTTCCTCAACCGGACTTCTTCGCGACGGAGAACCGGCCCGGATTACCCGCTCAGCCTCTTGCATTGCCCTTTTTTTATCAGGATTTTTTTGCAGGAAATTTGGCCAGAACGACTCCTCTTGGCTGCGGCCCTGTACCCAATCACGGAAACTCTCGTCCCGGATAAAGTCCTCAGCGGTATAGTGTTCGTAATTTTTCATGTCTTTCTCAAAGGTTCGTTGACAGCATGATACAGCCTTGTTTAGATTATACCCTGCCAACCAGCCAATCCCAGCACGACTGCCACCCAATGCCTGCGCAGACTTCCCAATGATTTTTGCAGGAGATTATAGACAGATTGCCGCCCAAGCTGCATCACTTCGGCGATTTGCTCGAAACTCAGATTCTGATGAAATCGTAAATAAATGAGTTCTTTCTGCCTTGGAGAAAGCTGATTCATCACCTGCTCAAGCTTGCGAAGTTGATAGACTTCGTGCTCCTCCTCGATCAGTCGGAGGTCTGCCGAAAACTCCACCGAGAAGGTGTAATCTTCACTGAGGCGGGTGTGGAGTTTGTTTTCTTTTTTAGAAAGCTCACGCAACATTCGGCTTTTCAGCACGACCAGCAAGTAAAACTTTACGTTTTCCACCGGAGCGATGGTTTCCTGCACTTTCCAGAGGCTGAGGAATATTTCCTGAATGCAGTCCTTGACAAACTCACGCTCGTTGTGCAGCCGCATCCCCCAATTGAACAGGTCGGGATAGAACCTCTCCATGAGCGTTGCCAGCGCGTCGATGTCACCCGCCCGGAACTCCCGCCAAAACCGCTGTGCCTCTTCCGTAGATAGCTGTCCGCTCATTCGCTAATGCTTTTGGAGGTATGAGCAGGTTTGGAGGAAAAGCTAACCTAAGATTTGAAGTATTTTTTAAAAAAGTAGAAGAAATTGAGGGATATACCTGTGTGACACTTTGTACATTATGGAACGAGCTGACTAGTAGTCGCCCTGTTGACGGGTCAACCATTGTTAGCACACATGCTTACTTCGTTATCACGAACTGCACCTTATCCTTGGCCTTCAAGTCCTTGCTCGCCAGTAGGATGCGCTGCACGGGGCGATTATCCCATTTGGTTTTGAAACTGCGGTATTCCATGCCTTCGGTGGAGGGCAGGTCTTTGCTAGCCGTCCATTTTTTGGGATCATAGCGTAGCGTGACCGACTGACCGTTGGGGGTGGTCAGGAGAATCCGGCCATCCGCTTGCAGGTTCACATCGCTCACGGTCATGAATACCTGTTGCAATGAGGTAGGTCGCTCTTTCAAGACATAATCATCCATGATCTCGACCTGATTTTTGGCGCGGTTGAGCGACACTTTGCGGTTCCAGGTAGTTATTCCTGCCTTGGCCGGATAAGCGGGGGCAATATTCATCATGAGGGAAGCTGCCACTTTGTCGATGTTACTGCTAACTTGCACCGCTTCAAACTTGCGGCCATTTTCCTGACCCAAACCGTTGATAATGGGTAGATTGTGGTAGTTCGACTGAGTGAACCAAAGCTCGTAGCGTTGCGCTGAAAAAGTTCGGGCGGTGTAGTTGCCGCGCCCGGCGTCGATGATGACGGGTTCGCCATTGAGATACAGCAAGAAATCGCCCACGTCATTGTGGTTGTGGCTCTCGGCGTTGTGACCACCGTGCGTGGCGAGCGTGAAGCCCGATTCTTTATCGCGTGCGGTCATTACCTGAATGTCCGACATCCAGGCGTCGGGTACTTTGTCATAAGCTTTCGCCGGGCGTTCAATAATCTTGACCGTCAGCAGATTTTCGACCAACCGGAAGCGGTGAAAGCCCGTCAGTTTAGCAGATGTTTCGGGAAAGGCTCCGAAGGCCCAGCGGCCCATTTCCACCATACGATCATCTTTAATTGCCTGACCAAAGCGGTTGAGGAGCAGACCATCGGGTATCAATTTGGGATCGGCGTCGGCGAAGTTGACGAAGTAGTAGCTGTCGATGTGTACTTTATAAAAGTACGCTCCCATGTTTTTGATGAGCTGATTTTCGTAGATATTCACCTTGCCTTTGGTTGCCTCGTCCAGCATTTCCAGGCAGTCGTACACACTTGCCCCAGCGGCGGTCCAGTAGCTCGGGCCCTCGTCGCAGCCACCGTCATCGCCCAGGCCATTGAGGTAGATGTCGAGTCCCAGCATGGATTTACGGATCATCTCAGCGCGACGATTTTCGTCCTTTTCCAGCATCAGGGTAGTTGCTATCCAGTTGGACATAATCCACGGGTTCCAGTTGTTGACCTTATGATCGGGATTATTCCAGCTATAATCATTGCCGTGGTCGAGCATCGGGAACAGGAAGCGGACGTTGGATTCGTGGTAAATTCGCTTGCGCACCAACGGATTGATTTCGTCCAGTTTGTCGCCCACAAAGTAATCGGCAAAAGCCAGTGCTGTTGCGGTTTCGGCGGTAAACAAATCGACGACGGGATTCTCTACGTCCGGCAGTCCGGTACCTCGGATGTGGGCCGGTACGCCCCAATAACTTTCTTCACAAATCGACCACACGCCGTTGAGGATGGCTTCTGTAAAACGCCCTTTGTTCTCGATGCTCTCGGCTACGGCCAGTTCCAAAAGTTTGTTGCGCTTGTCAAACGAGATGGCGGAATGCTCCTCACGGTCGCCCGAGCGGACATAATTCATGGAAATAGTTGCTGAAATGGGTTTGAACTCGTAGTCGAGATTTTCTTCCCCGGCTTTGATTATGCTTTGTAAGATGGAATCCGGCACTGCGGCTTTCCACCCGGCAGGAGTTCTGGGGTAGGGCTGCCACTGTGCCTGCGATACGAGCGACTGTTTTATGGCAGCCATGGAGTATTTCTCAGCCAGAATATTTCGGGGAGTGACTTGCGCAAAAACCTTTCCAAAACAGAAAGTCAGCGCGCAAATTAGGAGTAGCTTTTTCATATTTAATAACATCTATCGGGTTTTAGGTACTTTGTAAACCCCAGTTATTTCTTCTGGTGCTGCGGCTGGGTTTACGGTTTGAGATTTTGGTGATTATCGCTTTTCTATCAAAAAATTATAGTTATCCTTTTGTTTCAGTTCTTTGTTGGTGAGTAGAATACGTTGCACGCGGCGTCCATCCCATTTGGTTTTGAAACTACTGTATTCCATGCCCTCGTTGGATGGAAAGTCGCTCGCGGCACTCCATTTTCTGGCGTCATAACGTATGACAAACTTCTGGCTTTTCGGGGTAGTGATCCTAATCTCACCAGCTGTCCCCAAATCCACATCGGCGATGGTAATAAAGGCCTGTTGCAAAGATTCAGGTTTAGCTTTCAAAGTGTAGGCATCGTTAATCTCCACCTTGTGACTGTTGCGATTGAGGGCTACCGAACGCTTCCAGTTAATGAGCCCTGTCTCTGTGGGGTAGGCAGCTGCAATATTCATCGAGAGTTGAGCGGATTGATCGTTAATAATACTTTTCGCATCCGTCGCTCCGTACGATCGTCCGGGGCTCTGTCCCCGGCCATTGATGATCGGCAAATTATGGTAGTTCGACTGCGTGAACCAAAGTTCGTAACGTTGGGGGGAAAAAGTTCTGGCGGTGTAGTTGCCACGCCCGGCGTCAATAATGATGGGTTCACCGTTGGAGTAAAGCAGAAAATCACCTACATCATTGTGATTATGACTTTCAGCGTTGTGGCCGCCGTGCGTGGCCAGGAAAAGTCCGGTATTGTCCCGCGCCGTCATCACCTCAATGTCCTCAAACCAGGCATCAGGTACTTTGCCGTAGCTGTCTATTGGTTCACCAATTTTATTTAGCGTCAGCATATTTTCCAGGCGACGGGGACGGCGGTGGCCGGCCAGGTCCAGCTCTTCGTTGGGGTACTTTCCAAAGGCCCATTTTCCCATCGCAATCATTTTGTCGTCGCTCAGTGCTTTGCCAAAACGGTACAAAAACAATCCTTCGGGAACGCGGGTAGGGTCGGCGTCGGCGAAGTTGACGAAGTAATCGCCGTCGATATGGACTTTGTAGATGTAGGCGCCCATTTTCTGGACGAGCGGATGGTCGTAGATCTGCACTTTGCCATTGGTAGCGCTACCCAATAGTTCGAGACAGTCGTACACGCTGCCGCCGGCGGCAAACCAATAGCCCGGTCCTTCGTCACAGCCCCCGTCTTCGCCAAGTCCGTTTAAGTAAAGGTCAAGGCCGAGCATAGCCTCATGGATCATCTCGGCGCGGCGGGTTTGGTTTTTTTCCAGCGTGAGCGTCATCGAAATCCAGTTAGAAATAATCCAGGGATTCCAATTATTCACGGGTCGGGTTTTGCTCATCCAGCTATACTCGTCGGTATAGTTGAGCATGGGGATAAAGATGCGTTGGTTGGTTTCGTGGTAGATTCGCTTTCGTATCAGAGGGTTGATTTCGTCCAGCTTATCACCTACAAAATAGTCTACGAGTCCCATCAGAGCGGCCGTTTCGGCGCTCACCAAGTCAACTACCGGATGTTCAACGTCGGGCAGACCGGTGCCCCGGATATGCGCCGGGACGCCCCAATAACTTTCCTCACAGATTGACCACACGCCATTTAGGATGGCTTCGGTAAATCGACCTTTATTCTCGATACTTTCGGCCAAAGTCAACGCAAACAAGGCGTCACGTTTTGGATAAGCAACCCCACGGTGCCGTTCACGGTCGCCCGAACGGACGAAATCCAGTGAGACGGTCGCCGTTACGGACGGAAATTCAGAATTGAGGTATTTTTCGGCGGTTTGTATGATGTTCCGCAACATGGAGTCCGGAACAGCCGCTCGCCATACGTCGGGCGTTGTAGGGTATGGGCGATACTGATCCTGATCTTTAAGTACCTGCTTAACTTCTGCCAAAGAGTATTTTTTCGCCAGAATGTTTCGTGGGGTTATCTGGCCAATGGCTTCCACCAGGAAAGAGAAACAGAAAATAAAAATGAAATATTTTTTCATCAGGCAGGAAATCGTGAATGAGAAAAAGTGGTGTCAAGGTTTCCATTGATCCAGCGGCTTTTTAAAATCCCTGACCTTACCTATGACTTTCTGGGGTAGTAGGCTCACTTGCAATACCTGCGACTGCCCGGCGGGTACTTCGTACTCGAAGCCTACCAGCATTGTGCCTTCGTTAGGTGCGTCGTAGTCGGTTGTCGGGGCGCTGCTCCATGTCTGAAGCCTGGCGTTGGCGGGGCTATCTACGCGCAGGGTGAGCTGTTTACCATCCTTTGACAAAATAGCCGTATTATCATTACTGATTTTTACACCCTCGGGGGCCAGCATCACCCAGCGTACGGTAGCTTTGTTGCCGGAAGCCCTCACTTCATCCCTTACGACTACGTAGGAATCATCCACAATACCTATGCCCCGGCGGGCGGCGGCAAGTTGTCCTTTGTAAAGATCCGTTATATTCGCTATTCCGTACTTCAGCGCGTCACTCTCGCCCGAAGCATCTATTTTGGCATAGCCATTGACACGCTGTAGTTGGTCGTTGACGGTAAGCGTATTATGGATAAAATTATTGTAGCGTTTGATAGTCCAGCGTTGAGCGTCCTGTTCTTTCCCCCAGATATCCATCCCCAGCTTTTCGAGCGAATGGTAGTTCTGGCTGCCCAGATCAATGGCCCACCGCACGCCGTCGGCGTCCATTACGAATGAACCAATGTCCATGTGCGCGTGGGGGGCCGAAGGCGAACCGGCCTTAAGACCCACAAAAATGGCATCGGGCTCGGTCCAGGAACTCCGCATCAGGGTCACGGGGCTTTTCCCCTGTCCGGCCCAAACCTTTTTTGAAGGTGGCGTGATTTTGTCGAACTCTACCCCCGCACCGAGGAGCATCAATAATGGGAATACGCGATTGTCGGCGGAGCGCGAAATATCGGCTTGCTGCAAATAAGATTTTTCAATCCACAGAAGCGACGGGTCATTACTTTTTTTTGCGAAATAAAACACGGCCGGACTCAATTTTCCGTCGCCGCCACCTGCGTCACTATAATTGAACGGATAACCGGAGGTGCCTATCATGTTCTCGTAGTACTTGGCTGTGTCCATAAAGCCCGGACGATTGGAGAGACCGTAGTCGGTGCCGAATGCTTTTTCAAGGGCCGTAAGAAACAGGACATTAAAGGTAGTGCCGTAGTTCCAGTAGCCGTAACCCTCGGGGTAAGCACCATTTGGAGCGTAGTCCTCCAT
>NZ_JBGSXF010000245.1:0-11070 GCF_041751555.1 Persicitalea sp.
TAGCGGGCGAAAGCAACCCGCGTCCACGAACAAAACCCAACAAAAAATGTCAACTACCCAAAAAAACCTAAGCGAGTTCGCTACCGACAACTTACCGGACATCAGCGCGAAAACCTTCGCCATAGTAGTAGCGGAGTGGAACCACGAAATCACGGAAAAGCTATTCGAAGGCGCACACCGGACGCTCCTGCAATACGGGGCAAAGCCCGAAAACATCATCCGCGCCAACGTGCCGGGCAGCTACGAGCTTAGTTATGGCTCGCAGGTTTTTGCCCAAAGGGAAAACGTGGACGCGGTTATCGCTCTCGGTTGCGTCATTCAGGGCGAAACAAAGCACAACGATTATATTAACAACGCCGTAGCGCACGGTCTCACGCAGGTCAGTTTGAAATATGACAAGCCCGTCATTTTCGGTGTCCTGACGCCCAACGACCAGCAGCAAGCCCTTGATCGCGCGGGTGGAATCCACGGCAACAAAGGCGACGAAGCGGCGATCACGGCGATTAAAATGTTAAATTTTTGAAGGAGAAGAGGAAGGCACAAAGCGGGGTGTCCCGTGGCGCACATAGTGAGGTTGCGTCAGCCTGAACACCTCAACAAGGAAACATCAATTACACGATTCCACGATTAAACAATTACACAACCTATGCAGGTTTGGAAATTCGGAGGCACTTCCGTTGGGAAGCCCGAGCGGATGCACTCCATCCGCGATTTAATTACTAGTACTGAATCACGCAAAATCGTAGTGCTGTCGGCATTGTCCGGGACGACCAACGCACTGATTGCCATTGGCGAGTCGGCCAAAGCGAATCAGGACGACGAGGCCATTGACAAGATAAAGGCTCTGCGCGATCATTACGATGTGTTTGTGAAAGAACTGTACAGCACCGAGGCCGGGCTGGCGAAGGGGCAGGAAATCGTGAAGAATGAGTTTTCCTTCATTCGCTCTTTGGTTAATATCAAGCCTTTCACCGCCAAACGTGAGAAGGAACTAGTGGCTGAGGGTGAACTGCTTAGTACCCAGATGTTTGAGGCGTACCTCGAAGAGCAAGGTGAAAACTCCATTTTGTTGCCCGCATTGGAGTTCATGCGCATCGACGCCGAAGGCGAGCCGGAACTGAGCCTGATCGAAGAGCGGCTTACTACCATTTTGGATCAGCATTCCGACAAGCAGCTGGTTATCACGCAGGGGTTCATTTGCCGCAATCCGCGCGGCGAGGTAGATAACCTCAAGCGCGGTGGCTCGGACTACACAGCTTCGTTGATCGGCGGTGCGATTCGGGCGGAAGAAATCCAGATTTGGACCGACATCGACGGGATGCACAACAATGACCCACGCATCGTAAAGCGCACGTTTCCGATTCGGCAACTGACCTTCGAGGAAGCGGCGGAGCTGGCCTATTTTGGAGCCAAGATACTGCATCCCAGTACCATCACGCCCGCTAAGTTACGCGGCGTCCCCGTACGGCTGAAAAACACCATGCAGCCCGACGCTCCCGGCACGCTCATCGCTACCAAGAGCAGCGACCGAGAGATCAAAGCCATTGCCGCCAAGGACAATATTACGGCAATATATGTCCACTCGACCCGAATGTTGAATACCTACGGCTTTTTGCGGCGAGTGTTCGAGATTTTTGAGAAATATAAAACTCCGGTGGATATGGTAACTACCTCGGAGGTATCGGTGTCCGTGACGATCGACAACAACGAACATCTGGACGCCATTAGCGCCGAATTGCGCGAAATCGCCGATCTTGAAGAACACGATCGCGACCAGACGATTGTCTGCATCGTCGGCAATTTCAGCGCCGACAAGGAAGGCATCGCCATTAAGGTGCTGGAAGCCCTGAAAGACATTCCGCTGCGGATGATTTCCTACGGTGCGTCGGAACACAATCTGTCGATCCTGATTCATTCCAGCCTGAAAGACCGGGCTTTAAATGCATTGAACGAGCGGCTTTTTTACTATGAGGATGCCATGAAGGATATTTTCACGGCACCATGATGAATGGTAGAGACGCGGCATGCCGCGGCTAACAGGCGAAAGCAACCCCACGCTGAAACAGGCCAGAATCCAAACCCAACTCCCATGCTACAAACTACCTTCATCCGCGATAACAAAGAATCAACCATCGCCGGATTACAGAAAAGGAACTTCCCCGACGCCGAAGACGCCGTGGAACTTATCATTAAACTGGATCGCTTGCGCCGCGAAACGCAGGGCGAACTGGATAGTGTACTGACTGAGTCCAACGCCAAGGCCAAGGAAATCGGCGGCCTGATGAAGCAGGGCAAAAAGGCGGAAGCCGAAGCTGCCAAAGTCGAGACGGTTACGCTGAAAGAACGTTCCAAAGAACTGGACGAGCAACTCAAAAAAGCTGAGGCCGAGTTGCAAAACGAGCTGGTCAAACTACCTAATTTGCCTCACGAAAGTGTGCCGACGGGTCGATCTGCCGATGATAACGTTACGGTATTAGAGTGGGGCACGAAACCTACGCTGCCACCCAACGCACAGCCACATTGGGATTTGATCAAAAAGCTGGACATCGTTGATTTCGACTTAGGCAATAAAATTACGGGTGCGGGTTTTCCTGTCTATAAAGGTCAGGGTGCAAGGCTGCAGCGCGCCATGATTTCTTTTTTCCTGAACGAAGCTGCCGCCGCAGGCTACCTGGAAATCCAGCCACCGTTACTCGTCAATGCCGACTCGGGCTTCGGCACCGGGCAGCTACCCGATAAGGAAGGGCAAATGTACCACATCACCAACGAAGATCTCTACCTGATTCCTACTGCCGAAGTACCGATCACGAATCTTTACCGCGACGTGATTCTACAAGAAAGCGAACTACCTGTCAAGAATGTGGGCCACACCCAGTGCTTCCGCCGCGAGGCCGGAAGTTGGGGGGCGCACGTGCGTGGACTGAACCGTTTGCACCAGTTTGACAAAGTGGAGATCGTGCAAATTACCAGGCCGGAGGAATCCTATGCCGCGCTAGACGAAATGGTGTCCCATGTGCAGGTACTTCTGGAAAAGCTGGAACTACCCTACCGTATTCTGCGCCTGTGCGGGGGCGATATGGGCTTTACCTCGGCCCTAACCTATGATTTCGAGGTGTGGTCTGCCGCGCAGGAGCGTTGGTTGGAGTGCAGTTCAGTGTCGAATTTTGAAACTTACCAGGCTAACCGCCTGAAACTACGCTACAAAGCGGAAGGAAAGACACAACTGCTGCACACCTTGAACGGCTCGGCATTGGCACTGCCACGCATTCTGGCAGCTTTGCTGGAAAATAATCAGCAGACGGATGGAAGCATTCGGGTGCCGGAAGTGCTGGCGGGGTATTGTGGGTTTGAGAAGGTTGGCTGAGAGGAAAAGTGAACATTTTTCCCCAAGTCGGCAAATCACCGCGTAAGCCCTATCTTTGCCAAAAGTGACGCAATTCCCATGACCATTATCGAATTGACCCCGACGGCAGTCTCCGACGAACTTCTTGCTCAGTACGAAACCGTTATTGGCCTGGAAGTTCACTGCCAACTCTTGACTGAATCCAAGCTTTTTGCCTCCGACACCAACCGTTTCGGCGGCGAACCCAATACCCACATCAGCCCGTTGACGCTGGCTCTGCCGGGTACTTTGCCTAAGCTGAACAAGAAGGCCGTAGAGTTCGCCGTGCGGCTGGGACTGGCCTGCGGCTGCGACATCAGCCGCCGCACGATTTTTGACCGCAAGAATTACTTCTACCCCGACCTTCCCAAAGGCTACCAGATTTCTCAGGATAAAGCCCCGATTTGCGTGGGTGGCAGCGTGACGGTAACTACCAAGGGTAAAGAGGCCGCCACGACAGAAAGCACCATTCGTTTTCACCACATTCACCTCGAAGAGGATGCGGGTAAATCGGTACACGACGGCAGCAGTACCGATACGCAGCTCGACTACAACCGCGCCGGGACGCCGCTTGTGGAAATGGTGAGCGAGCCGGACCTACGCTCAGCTGAGGAAACGGGTGCATTCGTGACCGAAATCCGACGTCTGGTGCGCTACCTAGAAATTTGTGATGGCAACATGGAAGAAGGTTCTTTACGATGCGATGTCAACGTGTCGGTGCGGCCGTTCGGACAGGAAGAATACGGTACCAAGGTAGAAATCAAGAACATGAATTCTATCCGCAACATCATGCGGGCCGTGGAATACGAGCGGCGACGGCAGGTGGCGACGCTGGAAAACGGCGACGCGCTGTTCCAGGAAACACGGATGTTCGACGCCGAAACGGGCGAAACTTACGGGATGCGCGTGAAGGAAACGATGAACGACTACCGCTACTTTCCTGATCCCGACCTCTGCCCGATCGAGCTGACGGAGGAAAGGGTGCTGGAAATAAAAAAACAAATGCCCGCGCTACCACGCGAACTACGGGAAAAATTCGTCAGTCAGTACGGCATCCCGGCCTACGACGCCGAACTGCTCACCGATACCCGCGATATGGCCCGTTACTTCGAAGAACTGTGCGAACTGACGCCCCACTACAAAGCTGCCTCCAATTGGCTGATGGGCCCCGTCCGCTCGTACCTGAACGAAAACGGTACGGAAATTGCGGCTTTTCCCCTACCACCGGGAACGCTGGCCGAACTCATCGAGTTGATAGAAACGCAGGTTATCAGTCATTCCGTGGCCACACAAAAAGCTTTCCCGGCTTTGCTTGATGCGCCTGACCGCTCACCTCGTGAACTGGCCGAGGCTAACGACTGGCTCCAAAACCGCAATACAAACGAACTCGAGACGTTGATAGACGAAGTTCTGCAAGCCATGCCCGATAAGGTGAAAGCCTATCAAAAAGGCAAAAAGGGGCTAATGGGGCTTTTCATCGGAGAAGTTATGAAAAAGTCGAAAGGCAAGGGTGACCCGAAAATGATCAATCAGCTTCTGGGTGAAAAACTTACTTAGTTGCCCTTCGGCTCCGCTCAGGATGACAATTGATAATGAAAAAATATACAGTACTATGAAAAAGATAAAGTATATCGCACTGCTCATGTTGTTGAGCGTCTTTGCATTTGCCCAGCAGGAGCCTATGCCAAAGGATTTTACGGTCTCGGGTAAAGTAAAAAATGGCTCTGCGGGTGAGAAAGTCTTCTTGCAGTTTTCTACCAACCCGCCCGTGACGCTGGATTCGACGACGCTGGCCGCCGACGGTACTTTCATCATTAAAGGCACGGAGAAGGATGAGGGTAATTTCTATATGCTCAACATCGCTGACCGCCAGAAAATCGTGCTGCTCGTGGAAGGCGGCGAGAACTTTGTCGTGACCACAGACGGTTACGACAAAAACGATAAGGGCGAACCCGGCAAGTACACAGTAAAAGGCTCCGAAAATATGGATTACTACGCCCAACTCATGCAGATGAACCAGGCAATGGTCGATAAGGTCAACAAGTGGAACGATGACTACGCCAAGGCGACCGAGAAGAAGGACAACAAGAAAATGCAGGAGATCCAGAATAATTTCCAGGCCGCCGAGGTAGAACATGTGGCCAAAATCAAGGCCCTGCTGCCCGAAATGGGTACTTCGCTGGTCGCCATCTTTGCCGCTAATAATATGCTGAACCCGGAGCGGGACTTTGCCGAAATGGAAGCCGTAGCCCAGCGGTTTGAAAAGGAAAAGCCCTCGTCAAAGATTGCTCAATCATACATCAGCTTTATCAAGCGGATGAAAGGCATTTCAGTGGGCGATATGGCTCCCGACTTCACGCTCAATAATCCCGAAGGGCAGGATGTGACGCTCTCGTCATTGCGCGGCAAATACGTGCTAATCGACTTCTGGGCGTCGTGGTGCGGGCCTTGCCGCATGGAGAACCCCAACGTGGTAAAGCTCTATGACAAGTATAAAGACAAGGGTTTTGCGATTTACGGCGTTTCGCTCGATAAGGACAAAGCCGCCTGGCTCGCCGCTATCAAAAAGGACAACCTGACCTGGACGCACGGCTCCGATCTCAAATTCTGGAATTCGGCCGTGGCCCAAACTTATGGCGTCAGCGCCATTCCGGCTACTTTTCTGCTGGACAAAGAAGGCAAGGTAATTGCCAAAAACCTGCGCGGGGCCTCGTTGGAAGCCAAAATCAGCGAACTGCTCGGCGGCGAGTAGGAATAGAATCAAGGAACGAACAACGAAAAGCCCGGCCTAGCGTCGGGCTTTTCGTTTGGGTAGTTGTTTATTTGTGTAGTCGTTTATTTTTTGCGGCCCCCGGGTAAGAGACTTCAACCCACCGCACTCAAAAGTTCTAAGCCGACATTGGCTAAACATCTCAACCCCTAAACAATAATTATGAAAATCGCCATCATCGGCTGCGGCAACATGGGCATGGCCTTCGCCCGCGCCTTTTTGAAATTCGATTTGGTCAAAAAAGAAGATTTTTTGCTCGTGGAGAAAAGCGCCGAGCGCAAAGAAGGACTGCACAGTTTTCAGCCGGGCGTCCTGACGGGTGTCATCAGTCCTGAAATCGGTACGTACGACTTAGTTATCCTCTCCGTCAAGCCACAGGATTACCTGGCGGTGTCCACATCGCTGCGTGAGGTCATACAGCCAAGCCAAATCGTACTTTCAATTATGGCGGGCATTTCGATGCAAACGATTCAGGATTCGCTGGCCCACCAACCCGTGGTGCGGGCTATGCCCAATACGCCCGCGATGCTGGGCATGGGCATTACGGCCTACGCCGCCTCGCCGGAAGTAGAGCGGGGGCAGTTGCGCAAGGTCGAGAACCTCATCAACGCCACCGGACGGTCGGTTTTTCTGGAAGACGAAAGCCAGTTAGACGCCGTAACCGCCTTGAGCGGCAGCGGTCCGGCCTATTTTTTTTATTTAGTAAAAACCATGATCGAAGCGGGCAAACAAATGGGCTTCGAGGAATCCGTGGCCACGTTGCTGGTGAAGCAAACAATGCTCGGCAGCTACCACCTCATCAACAACGCCGACCGCTCGCTCGATGAACTCATCAAAGCCGTGGCCTCGAAAGGCGGAACCACCGAAGCCGCCCTGCGCGGTTTCGAGGCAGGCAAACTGGCCGAAGCACTCACGCAGGGCATCCACGCCGCTCAACGACGCGCGACGGAACTTTCCAAGGGGTAATTTGAATCAAGGGTGCGGGTGTAGCCGCACCGCAACTACAATAGCCGCTTCCAAAATCTGGGAGCGGCTATTTTCATAAATAAATCCCCAAATCACTATATTCACCCCACCAATTCCCGCGCCAGCCTCTTTGACCTTTCACCCTTGACTTTTTGAACCCAAGATGCCCAAACGCCTCGCCTCCACCCTATCGTTGCTATTTCTGTTAACGATTGCCGCCTGCTCTTCCTTCAACGAAGTTCACCTTGTGGGCAAGAATTTTACCGACGAGGTGCAGCTGTCGCAGAACATGGTTTTTACTTTCAATAAAGATTTGGTGCAGGAAAGCCGCCTGGGCATTTGGGACTCGACGCAGTACGTCAAGTTTTCGCCCGCCGTGCGGGGCAAGTTTAAGTGGACAGCCCCCAACGAACTGGTTTTCTCGCCCGTGGCCGCCCTCGCTCCGGCCACAAACTACAAGGCGGAATTGACGGATGAGCTTTTGAACCACGTCGAAAAGGATAAAAAGTACGACGTGGACGACGAGAACGTAGATTTTCACACGCCCTACCTCCAACTCACGGACCTCCAAAGCTGGTGGACGCGTTCTTCGGAAAGCAGTCGCCCCGAGGCGCGGCTCCGGTTGACGTTCAACTACCCTGTAGAGCCGCAAGCCGTGGCCGAGCGGTTGAAAATCGCCTTACGCGACAACGCTATGACCTTCCGCGCCCTGCCTTCGTCCGACGGGCGCAGCGTGACTGTGGCCCTTACCCAAACGGGCACCGCCGACGACAATCCCATCCCAATGACGGTGCAGCTCGACAAAGGCTTGAAGATCGTTGGTAACGACTACACTACGCCTGAGCCGCTGGAACGCGCCGTGAGCCTACCCTCGCCGTTGCATCTGGAAATCGCCGACGTGCAGACGGGTTTTGAAAACAACAAGGCTTTCGTTCGCGTCGTGACCACGCAGGAACTCGCGCCCGAAAGCATCGGCACGGGCTACACTCTCGATCCAGCCCTCGCCGCCAAGACCGAGGCCACCGAAAACGGCTTCACGCTCCGTGGCGATTTCAACGAGACAGATACCTACGTTTTGAAACTCAACACCAATTTGAAGGGCGTTTTAGGGCCAAAGTTGACGGAAGAAGTTTCGCGCGATTTGTTTTTTGGCAAGATGCCCGCCGGGATTTCTTTTGCCAATAAAAAAGCGGTGTACCTCACGCCCAAAGGCGCGAAAAACATCGGCGTGCAGATCGTGAACGTGCCCAAGGTGCAAGTCAAAATCGCCAAGATTTACGAAAATAACATCCTGAGCTACGTCCGCAATAGTCGTTACGAGGATTACGATTACGTGGGCGATAATTACGAAGCCACGGGTACCTACAATTACAGCGACGACGATCAGAATTTTTACAGCGATGTGGTCGTCAACAAAACGGTGGAAACCGAAAACCTGCCGCGCATGAAGGGCGTCACGGCGCTCAACATTGCGCTCCCCGATGACAATGGCCGCAAGGGCGTGTACCTAGTGTCGGTGCATTCCAAGGAAGAGGCGTACCTGGGCTCCACAAAACTCGTCGCCATTTCGGACATTGGTTTGGTCGCCAAGGAAGGGCAGGACGAAGTTTGGGTTTTTGCCAATTCCATCAAAACCACCGAGCCACTGAGAGGCGTGGAAGTCACGCTCGTGAGTAGCAACAACCAGTCGGTTTATACCCTGGAAACGGATGGCGATGGCGTGGCGCATTTCGAGAATCTGAGCGAAAAAGCACCCGGCTTCAAAATGGCGATGATTACGGCCCGCACGAAGGAGGATTTCAATTATTTGTTGTTTCAGGATACCGAAATCGAAACCTCGCGCTACGAAGTCGAGGGCGCGCGCGACAACCCGGCCGGCCTGATGGCGTTCATCTACGGCGAGCGCGATATGTACCGTCCCGGCGAGACAATGCACTTCAACACCGTCTTGCGCACCAACCGCTGGGACACGCCGGACGAAATTCCCCTCAAAATAAAGCTCGTGACGCCCAACGGCCGCGAGTACCGCACCTGGCGCAAGTCCACCAACGGGCAGGGCGCGGTAGAAACGGAAGTGACCGTGGAAGCCTCAGCCCTCACCGGAACGTATCAACTGGAAGTCTATAACGCCAACGACCTGTTGTTGGCGTCGCAGTCGGTGAGCGTGGAGGAATTCATGCCCGACCGTATCAAGGTGACTTTGAGCGGGGCCAAGCCGCAGTACAAAGCCGGGGAAACCGTTACCCTGACGGCCACCGCCATCAATCTTTTCGGTCCACCCGCGGCGGGACGCAATTACGAAATGGCCATTCAGTGGAGCCGCAAAGTGTTTTCATCGCCCAACTTTCCCGAGTTCAGCTTCGATATTTCCGCCGAAACCGCCTTCGAGCGCGAGCAGCGGCAGGGCGTCACCAACGAGCAGGGACAAGCGACCGAGCGCATTCCCATTCCTGCTCAATACAAGGACATTGGTCTGCTGGAGGGAAAAATTTACGTGACGGTTTTCGACGAAAACGGGCGGCCCGTTAATCGTCTGCAACGCTTCGATGTGCTGACGCAGAACACGCTCTTCGGCATTCGTTTGCCCAGCTATTACGTAAGTACCAACGCACCCGTTCCGGTCGAAATCATCGGCGTGGACAGCAAAGGCACGTTGCAGAAGAACGTCGCCACGCAGGTGGAAGTTGTCCGCATCGAATACCAGACGGTGGTCGAGAAGCAGAATGAGCAACTCCGCTACACCTCGCGCAAGCGGGAGAAAACCGTCTATTCCAACACCCTCACGCTCGGCAACGGACGCGGGCAGTTCCGCTACGTGCCGACTGTTTCGGGCGAGTACGAAGTACGGGTGCGGCGTCCGGGTGCCGAACATTACGCGGCTACGAATTTCTACGCCTATGGGAACGGCTCGACAGAATATTCGTCCTTCGAGGTAAGTACCGAAGGCCGGGTCTTAATGGAGACCGACAAGGAAAAGTACCAAGTGGGCGACAAGGCCAAGATTTTGTTCAAAACACCCTTCGACGGCCGCTTGCTGGTAACGGTGGAGCGTAATCACTTGCTCGAACACCACGTGCTGACGACCGAGAAAAAAGCCGCCGAACTTACGCTGGCGCTCAAAGAGGAGCATTTGCCCAACGTCTATATTACCGCCACGCTCATTCGTCCGCTCGACGCGTCGGACTTGCCGCTGACGGTGGCGCATGGTTTTGCCCCCATTGCCGTGGCCGCGCCCGACCGCGAGTTGCCCGTGGCGATCACCGCCGTGGCGCAGTCGCGTTCCAAAAATAAACAGCAGATCAAACTCAAAACCGCCGCCAACGCGCTGGTGACGGTATCGGTCGTGGACGAGGGGATTTTACAAATCAAGAATTTCCGTACGCCCGACATCCACGGCTATTTTTACCAAAAACGCGCCCTGGAAGTCGTCAGTCACGATTTGTACGCCTTCCTTTTCCCTGAACTCACCTTCTCGACCACATCCAGCGTGGGCGGCGACGGCTACGACCTCGAACGCCGCATCAATCCCCTCAGCAATGGCCGCACCGAACTCGTCACGTTCTGGAGCGGTATCCTGACCGCCAACGGCGGCGGCGAGGCCACGTTCGACATTGCCATTCCGCAGTTCAGCGGCGATTTGCGGGTAATGGCCGTGGCCTACAAGGGTGATGCCTTTGGCTCGGCCAACACCAACATGAAAGTGGCTGATCCGGTCGTCATCAGCACGGGCGCGCCGCGTTTCCTCAGCCCCAACGACGAACTGCTGCTGCCCGTGAACGTGAGCAACACCGAGAAAAAAGCCACCACCGTCACCGTCTCGCTACAAACCAGCGGGCCGCTCGCGCCCGGCGATAATTCCGCGCAGAAACTCACCATTCCAGCGGGCCAGGAAGCACGGGCTCTGTTCAGCGTGAAAGCGGGTTCGGGCATTGGTTTGGGCAAGATCACCGTG
>NZ_JBGSXF010000246.1:0-2994 GCF_041751555.1 Persicitalea sp.
GGGTGGCAGTCGGTAACCCTGCACGATGGAATAGCCTACGCCCGCCTCGCCGATAATTGGCACCCCCGCCATTTCGAGCGTCCGCATATCTCGATAGACCGTCCGCAGGCTGATGTCAAACCGCTCCGCGATTTCCTGCGACCGGAGGATGCGCTTGGATTGCAGTTGGATCAGCAGGGCGGTCAGGCGGTCGAGGCGGTTCATTGGGTGCGATCTGTTATCTTTGAAATAAGAAAAACCACCAAGGCAAAGTTCTTACTCCAAAGTAGTTTGTTTCCAGAACTAAAATAGGGAAAACCATGACAGCCGCCGCTTTAAATATGTACAGAACCTTTCTCTACGATGAGCAGGGAGAACCCGTAGTTGTGCAGCTCGACCTCAGAAACGAGTTCTTGAAAAAAGCTTATGAAAAAGTAATGGAGGAAGTTGAGGATTATTTGGATGCGCAGGAAGCCATGGCCCGCGACGATAATGATACGATTCCTTGGGAAGAAGTGAAGGCCGGACTTTATTCGGAATCTGGAGATCAATGAGCTACAAAGTAGTAGTACACCGAAAAGCCCAAAAAGGAGTGTAGTAATTACTTGCTGGTTCAATCGCCCTATAATTCAGCAATCTGCTTCATATCGACTTTTTCCAAAAACTTTTTCGCCGCACGCAGTTTAGCGTCAGAAGCTTCTCTCACGGTCTTATATTTGACGGGTGTCTGCTCTGTCTCAGTTTTCTTTTCCTTTTTCGTGGTTTTCATCTTTCTCAAATTTCATAGTTGAACAAGAAATGCTTCGTATTCCGTATTACTCTCAAATTCCCTGAACTTTCCACTCGCAAAACCAAAGACAGTTAGGTTCTTTCATGGCTATCAGCTTTCCAATCGCAGCTCTATACAATCGGTTTCGACTTGTTGTACTTCCCTGAAAGAAGACTTTTGCCTCAGGGTTCACAACGAAGAAATCGCGAAGCGCCGATAAACGGTAGCCATTATTTTTGGCATATCATTATTGTTGCTCACACTTATGTCGCTCACTTCCTCTTTGCTAACGTCAAGAAGGGCAAGGTTGTACAGCGGGATACTCTTATCAATGAGGACGTATTCGATTACTTTCTTAACTACCTTTTCTTCACTTACACTCTCGAATTCATACTGAATTATGTTGAACCTGACCGAATGAGAATCGAAATCATATCCTTGTTCGCTCATAGTTTCACAATTGAATAATTTTAAAAAAAGAAGAGCCAAAAACTCCGGCTCTCCCTTCCATAATTTCAAAAAAGCAAACTAACTCTACACCAGCATACTCATTGGCTCTTCCAGCAACTTCTTGACCGTCAGCAGGAACTCCGAACCCGTCACGCCATCGACCACGCGGTGATCGCAGGAGAGCGTGACTTTCATCACATTGGTAGGATAAACGGTGCCGTCTTCCTTGAAAGCTGCCGTTTTTTTGATTGAACCAATGGCCAGAATACAGGCATCGGGCGGATTGATGATGGCGGTGAATTCGTCGATGCCGAACATGCCGAGGTTGGAAATCGAGAACGTGTTGCCCTCCCAGTCCTTGGGTTGTAGTTTTTTATCTTTTGCTTTGCCAGCGAAGTCCTTCACCTCGGCAGAAATAGTGGAAAGCGTCTTCTTGTCGGCGTCGCGCACTACTGGTACCAGCAAGCCTTCGTCCACCGCGACGGCAATACCAATATTCACGTAGTCATACTTGCGAATCTTGTCGCCCAACCAGGCCGAATTGACCTTCGGGTGCTGTTTAAGGGCCAGAGCGCAGGCTTTCACCACAAAATCGTTAAAAGAAATCTTGGAAGTCGCCACTTCGTTGAGCGTTGGGCGAAGAGCCATCGCCTTGTCCATGTTGATTTCCATGGTCAGGTAGAAGTGCGGCGCGGTGAACATACTCTCGCTCAGGCGACGCGATATCGTCTTGCGCATCTGCGAAACGGGGATATCCTCGTAGTCGCCAACTGCCACGGGCTGTTCTGCTTTGGCCACGGCGGGCTCCACCTTACCGACCTTAGCAGATTCCGATGCCGACTTGGCGGCGGGCTTAAACTCGTCCACATCGCGCTTGATGATGCGGCCGTTGTCGCCGGAGCCGGAAACCTGTTGGAGGTCGATGCCTTTTTCCTCGGCCAAACGGCGGGCGAGGGGAGAGGCTTTAATGCGATCGCCGGAATCGCTGGCGGATACGCTGGATTCTGAATCGTCTCCTTTCGCGTCGGCAGAAGCTGAGGGCGTGGTAGTTTCTACTTTATCGTCTTCCTCTACCTCAGCATCTTCGTCTCCGGCCTCCTCGCGGTCAATGAGCGCCTGGAAATTAGCGCCTTCCTCGCCGATGACGGCAATGATGGCGTTGACCGGAACGGCCTCACCTTCCTTGATTCCGGTGTATAACAAAGTACCTTCCTCGTAAGCTTCCAGATCCATCGTGGCCTTATCAGTTTCGACCTCGGCCAGAATATCGCCGGAATCGACCTTATCACCTACTTTTTTCTGCCAGGAAACTAAAACGCCTTCCTCCATCGTATCGCTCATCTTGGGCATCCTGACCAAAGTGGCGTTGATTTTTTCGGTAGAAGCAGCGGGCTTGGCCGCCTTTGGTGCCGATTTTTCGGACGAGGCTTTCTCTTCCTTGGGAGTAGCTTTTTCCGCTCCGTTGGACGAAGCGGCAGGTTTTTCTTCCTCTTTCTCCTCGGCCTGACCGTTCGAGCTGCCTTCCAGCAGATCTTTGTAATCCTCACCTTTTTCCCCGATAACAGCCATTACGCCATTCACAGGGACGGCATCGCCTTTTTCGACACCGATATATAAGAGCGTGCCCTCTTGATACGCTTCCATGTCCATCGTGGCCTTATCGGTTTCGACCTCAGCCAGAATATCGCCGGATTTAACCTCGTCGCCCACTTTTTTGTGCCATTCCGCGATGACACCCTCTTCCATGGTGTCGCTCATTTTAGGCATTCTTATTACTTCTGCCATGTTTTCTGGTA
>NZ_JBGSXF010000247.1:0-13031 GCF_041751555.1 Persicitalea sp.
TAGCTTCTCGTTGTCGCCGTAGATGGGGCGGCGACCGTTTTCGTCGCGCAAAAACAGCGATTTTAGCCGTTGTGCCACTTCGTCGGCTGCCTGACTGATGGTGATGAACCGCTCCGTGCCGACGGGCATCTCGATCTTGAAGTTATCGCCGTAGTAGTCGTGGAACCGCCGCATCGACTGCACCAGCAGGTAGTTGACGGGCATCCAGACGGGGCCGCGCCAGTTGCTGTTGCCGCCAAACATATTCGTGGTACTTTCGGCGGGTGTGTACTTAACTGAAAATTGCTGCCCGTTCAGTTTGAAATCGAAGGGGTCTTTTTCATAAACTTTGGAAAGCGACCGAATGCCACGAGGCGACAGAAATTCGTCTTCATCCAGCATCCGCCGCAGCAGACATTTCATCCGGTGCCCTCGCAACAGGCTCAACAAGTGTGTGTTGCTTTCTCCATCCGCCCCCTCCCAACGGCTGACGAGCGCTTCCAGGTCGGGTCGCTCGCGCATTAGTTCGGCCATGTGAGCCATCATGCGGGGTAGTTCCTTCAGCCTGTCGTCGTCGATTACCTCCACGGCGGTCAGCGGCAGCAGTCCTACGAGCGACCGCAGCTTGAGCCGGGTCCAATTCCCGTCGCCCTGACGCAGCATATCGTAGTAAAATCCGTCCTTCTCGTCCCACAGCCCAACCTCGTTTTGGTTGGCCATGTTAGCCATCGCCCCGGCTATGTAGAAGAAATGTTCCCCAAACTTAATCGCCATATCCTCGTACACGGGGCGGTGTTCGCAGGCCAGTTCTATCGCCATCCGCATCATATTGAGCGCGTACATCGCCATCCAACTGGTGCCATCGGCCTGTTCAAGCGAACCGCCGCCGGGTATTGGCGCACTGCGGTCAAAGACGCCGATATTGTCCAATCCCAGGAACCCCCCCTCGAAGATATTGTTGCCCTCCTCATCCTTCCGATTCACCCACCAGGTGAAATTGAACATCAGCTTGTGAAACACCTGCTCCAGAAACTCGGTATCGGCCTTTCCGGTAGCCTCGCGGTCCATTTTGTAGATTTCCAGCGCGGCCATCGCGTGTACGGGCGGGTTTACGTCGCCAAAATTCCACTCGTAGGCGGGTAGTTGTCCGTTGGGGTGCATGTATCGCTCGCGTAACAGGAGCATGAGTTGCGTTTTGGCAAAATCGACATCGATCGCTGCCAGCGCAATGCAGTGAAAAGCCAGGTCCCAGGCCGCAAACCAGGGGTACTCCCACTTGTCGGGCATCGAGATGATGTCGGCAGCGCGAAGTTGATCCCAATGAGAATTCCGCCCGGAATAGCGTTTCTTGGGTGGTGCGGGTTCTCCATCATCGCCCGTAAGCCATTGGTTCACATTGTAGTAATAAAACTGTTTGCCCCAAAGCATCCCGGCCATAGCCTGGCGAAGTACCCTGGCCTCGTCTTCCGTTTTCTGGCTTGATTTCTTTTTGTAAAAATGATCGGCGGCTTTCCGTTGGGTAGTTATGATCTCCTCAAACCCATCGAAGGGCCCCGTTATCTCCTTGTCACTCAGCCTCAGCCGTACCGAAACACTCCCACCCGCTGGTACTATGAAAGTGTAGTGCAGGGCGACCTTCGTGCCGCTGGGATTGGGATTCACAGCGTCTTTATGTCCATTTACGACATAGGCGTCGATGCCGTCCTTGGTGAAGGGCATATCGTTGGACGATTGGTAAAGACGTTCATTATTGGTTTCATTTTCGGTAAAAAGTGTCTCGGCTTCTTCCTCGATATAGCAATGATAGTTGCCCAGTTCCTCGGATTCCAGTAGCAGTTCGTTCTTGTCAATGACTGACACATTGGGCCTGTGTTCCACATCTTGCCAGTCTGGCGTCCGGCGGAACCACAGCGTGGGCAGGATATGAATTGGCGCGTCGGCGTCGCCCCGGTTATGTACAGTATATTGGGCCAGGAGGTCGTTTTCACAGTTTTTGGCGTATTCGATGAATACATCGAAGTACTCGTTCTTTTCAAAAATTCCGGTATCCATTAGCTCAAACTCCGGTTCCATCCGGGAGCGTCGGGCATTCTCCTTGATTAACTGTGTGTAAGGAAAAGCCTGCTGCGGGTATTTGTACAGCATCTTCATGTAGCTGTGCGATGGGACATTGTCGAGGTAGTAGTATATTTCCTTGACGTCCTCACCGTGGTTACCCTCGTTATTAGTTAGGCCAAACAGCCGTTCTTTCAGGATGGGGTCGCGCTCGTTCCACAGGGCCAGCGCCAGGCAGAGGTGCTGTTTTCTGTCACTGATTCCCCCCAAGCCTTCCTCGCCCCAGCGGTAGGCTTTGCTCCGCGCCATATCGTGGGTGATGTAATCCCAGGCATCGCCCCCGGCGCTATAATCTTCCCGTACGGTGCCCCACTGTCTTTCACTAAGGTAGGGCCCCCACTCGCGCCACGGGAGCGGAGTTTTCATTTTTTTGGTTTCAGTCATGGTGATTTTTGGTGTGAATGTTTTGGGGGGAGGCACATCAGGTGACTATAAATCAACCAGGGAATGCCGTTCCTTCCGAAACCTTAATGCGACGAAAGAAGCCGTTGCGGCAATTGTGATCGCCGCACCGAGTCCGTAGGAAAGCTCGTGCGAAAGCTGGAACCCCTCGGGGGCAATGAAAATATAGGAACTACACACCATCGTCATGAATACCGCGGGCACCAGCGAGATCCAGTAGTTTTTATTCAGATTGGAAAGGTAAATCGTTATCGTCCAGAGTACTATGGTTGCCAAAGTCTGATTGCTCCAGGCGAAGTACCGCCAGATAATCCCGAAATCCATTTGTGTCAGCGCGAAGGCGACTACAAACAATGGAATGCTGATCCAAAACCTTTTCAGCAAATCTTTCTGACTTATCTTAAAGGAGTCGGCGATGATAAGTCGCGCCGACCGGAAAGCTGTATCACCCGAAGTGATAGGCGCGGCCACGATGCCCAACAGCGCCAGAATTCCGCCGACCGGGCCAAGCATATTGAGCGAAATCTCATTGGCCGCCCAAGCCGCGTTATTGTTATTGGCCAGCATGGCTTCGTTCAACCCGCCGACGGAGCCGAAAAACGTCATCGAAACGGCGGCCCAGATCAGGGCCACGACGCCTTCGGTAATCATCGTCCCCGAAAAAATCATCTTGCCCGACGTCTCGTTACCCATGCAGCGCGCCATGAGCGGCGATTGGGTGGAGTGAAAACCTGAAATCGCCCCGCAGGCGATGGTAACGAAGAGCATCGGAAACAGCGGCGTTTTTTCGGGATTGCTCGTCATGTTGCGAAGGGTACTTCCAGTGATTTCAGGTATGGCATGACCTCCTAAAAACATGGCGATGAGGAGCCCAACCGCCATGAGCAGCATCGCCACGCCAAAAATTGGATAAAGTTTGCTGATGAATTTGTCGATGGGCAGCAGCGTAGAAAGTAGGTAGTACACCAAAATAATGCTCACCCAACCCCACATGGACATGAAGCCGCCCGTCATGCCGTCGATGATTTTGGCGGGTCCGACTAGGAAAACCGTCCCGACGAAAATGAGCAGCAGCACCGTGAATACCCGCATGATCTGCTTCGCGCCGTGGCCCATATAAATCCCGACGACTTCGCTGATACTCTTGCCATCGTGCCGCAATGAGAGCATGCCCGAAAAATAGTCGTGTACCGCTCCGGCAAAAATACTGCCCAGTACGATCCATAGAAAGGCTGCCGGTCCGTACATAGCTCCCGCAATGGCTCCGAAAATCGGCCCGAGACCTGCGATGTTCAGGAATTGGATCAAAAAGACCTTCCAGTTGGGCAGTACCACGAAGTCCACGCCATCGGCCAGTCGATTGGCGGGAGTGGCGGCGTCTTTGTCGGCTCCGAAGACGCGCTCCATATAGCTACCGTAGATGTAGTAGCCTAAAATCAAAACGATTACCGAGAGGATGAAGGAGATCATAGGAATAATAAATTTGCTGATATGCCTACCAGCAAAGATAGCGACCGTAGCCATCTAATCAACTTTCCGCCTTACCACCGTCGCTGACGGCGACTCAGCCGGTTCAGACTACCTCCTACATTCATCTGGAAATAAAACTGGCTCAACCGATCCAGCGGGGCGTTGCGCAATTCGGTGTAATCTGAGTACCAATTGGTCATTCCGCCAAGTCGGTAGCCCAGCCGGAAGCTGGCCAAACTGCTCCATCCCACCTTCCGGCTCACAACGTCTGTCCCTACCCCTATATTCATATAATTCAGAAAATGGGACAGAGAAACAGCATTGCCGGGCTGGCGGAGGATGGCGTCGAAATCGGCGCTCTCTGTCGTACGGGTGAGCGTGACGGTGGTGAAATTCGCTCCAGCCGCGAGAAAAGGATAGACTCTCAGGCGCTCGTTGGGCTGATAGAGGGCATAGTTGGCATTGAGTTGTACATTAAGCGTCTTCCGGTCAGCGGCGGAGGTTTCGTTCGTCCGCGGGCCGTGGGGATTTACCGAGTGAGCTACTTCTAGCCCCAGTAGCACCCGCCTTATGCGGTATTGAACTCCTCCACCCCAAAACAATTGAAGCTGACCCAGTTCGGGATACCCTGAATTGCGCAAGCGCTCATTCAACCCCCGGGCGTTGGATTGCGTCACGGTTTGAGTGAAGTAGATTTCGATCCCTCGCATTCCGATACGGCTAGTGTCCTGTTCCGCAGGCTTCGCGGGATAAACGATCGGATTTTGCGATTGGGCGGCGGCACTCAGTCCGATCAACATGGCTAAAAAGCAGAATGATGTCTTCATTTTTTTATATTTTGAATGACGAAGAGAGAAGCACCAGTCGTTCTGGATACCCGCAAAGATGCACCAGGGTTTAATTTGGTTGTAAGGCTCAGCACGAAAATCTTCTTTGGCTATTTCGCGAGGATAAAAATTATAATAGAAAGTTAGGACATAAGCATACTGGACATCTATTTGGTCAGCCGTTCATCAAAAAGCGCTTCATTTTGGCCCTATTTTTAATCTTGTCTGTTACCTTTGAATAATCACAACTAATTTCTACCAAACCTGTAATTCTACAAACCATGAAAAAAAATGTACAAATCTGGCTGGCTACGTGGCTGCTCTTCGGGCTGCACACGGCAATGGCCCAACAAACGCAAGTAAGCGGCACCGTGACCGCCGAGAAGGACGGCGCGTCGGTGCCGGGGGTAAGCGTAGCCGTGAAAGGTACCACCCAAGGAACCCTAACCGACGCCGACGGAACGTTTAGCATCCGGGTCACTCCCAACGCGAAGCTGGTGTTTAGCTCTATTGGCTACACACCGAAAGAAGTTGCCGTAGGCAACCAAAGTACCATCAACGTTTCCCTGGCTGAAGACACTAAACTACTGAACGAAGTAGTTGTGACCGCTTTGGGGATCAGTCGGGATAAAAAAGCCCTTGGCTACTCGGCCCAGGGAGTGGATAGCGAAGAATTGGTTCAAAACCGCCAGACTAACCTCGTCAACGCCTTGCAGGGCAAGGTGGCGGGTGTCACCATCAATAGTACGGGCGGCGCACCCGGTCAGGGCGCTCGCATTTTGATTCGTGGAATCAACTCCATTGACGTGGGACGCGACAACCAGCCGCTGTTCGTGATCGACGGTATTCTGCTGGATAACAGTACTTCTACGACGGGTTCCGGTTCTGAACTCCGGGGCATGTCCAACCGCGCGGCGGATATCAATCCCGACGATGTCGAGAGCATCAATATCCTGAAAGGCGGCGCGGCTACGGCCCTGTACGGGCTGCGGGGAGCCAACGGCGTTGTAGTCATTACCACCAAATCGGGTAAAGCAGGTGCGCTGCGGGCTAATTTTAGCAGTACCTATGGCGTTGAAAACGTTAATAAGTTTCCCGAAACGCAGGACAAATACACCATTGGTTATCGGGGAGAGTACGACCCCAATAGCTTTTGGCCATCGTGGGGGCCGACCGTGGCTGACGCGAAGGCCATTGATCCTACGCACCCCGACCAGCTTTACAACCACTTCAAGGACGCTTACCAGCAGGGGCAGCAGTTTCAAAACAACCTCTCGTTTTCGGGCGGTACCGACAAAGTCACGTTCCTTTCTTCAATTTCGCACCTGCACCATGAGGGCGTCATTCCCTTTACCACTTTTAACAAAATTTCGGCGCGCCTGAATGCTCAGGTGAAGTTTAGCGAGAAATTCACGACCAGCACCAACCTGAACTTTATCAACTCAGGTGGCGACCGCTATAACGCCGACCGCTTCAACGAAAGCCTCAACTACTGGTCGCCGCGTTACGATGTGCGCGACTACATCAAGCCCGATGGCACGATGAAGACTTACGGCAACAACAACCCGATCTATGGCGCGTACACTAACAAATTACAAGACAACGTGAACCGTCTGATTGGCGGCGTCAATTTCAACTACGCACCGCTCACCTGGCTTACGTTCAACTACCGGGCCGGACTGGATACCTACTCCGACGATCGTCTGCGCACGGCTCCCGGTCCGCGTGGCTTTGCCGATGAAGACACCTACGAAGACAACGGCCTGGGCTTTGTCAACCAATACCACACTGCCTTCCGCTCCATCACCTCGACCTTCACGGCCAGCGGCACGGCGAACCTGGGCACCAATTTGAAAGGAACATTGCGAGTGGGACACGACCTGTACGATCGCAAGATCCGTAGCTTCGGAGCTGAGGGCAATGAACTGACCGTTTATAACTACTTCGATCTTCGCAACTCCCGGACCATTACGCCCACCCAAAGCGCACAGGACTACCGCCTAATGGGGATCTTCGGCGAACTGACGCTCGATTATAAGGACTTTCTTTTCCTGACTTTGACGGGTCGGAACGATATTACCTCCTCGCTGTTGGCCCCCAACAATTCATTCTTCTATCCGTCGGCAAGTGTAGGTTACGTTTTCTCACAGCAGTTTAACATGCCTACCTACGTTAGCCTGGGCAAGATACGGGCTTCGTATGCCAAGATCGGTAAAGATGCTTTGCCCTATTCTACAACCACAGGTTACGCGGCTTACAACAGCCTGCCAACGGGCGTTACGGGCTTCTCGCGCGGCTCACGGTTGGGCGATCCCACGCTTCGGCCCGAGTTTACGGAAACCTACGAAGGCGGATTGGAATTGGGCTTTTTTGGCAATCGCCTGGGTCTTGACTTTACCTACTACCATTCACTCAGTAAGGATCAGATTATTAACGTGAATGTATCTTCATCAACGGGCTACGCTACGGCGGCGGTCAACTCCGGTACCATGCGGAATCAGGGTGTGGAGCTGACATTGCGGGGTACCCCTATCAAGAAGAACGACTTTTCGTGGGATGCAAATCTTAATTTTTCGGCCAACCGGAACACCATCGTCTCCATTCGTGAGGGGCTGACGGAAATCAGTTTGGCCTCACAGTTTGGCTATGCAGGCTCATCGGTGACCCAGAAACTCATTCCCGGTGAGGCCTACGGCAATCTTTATGGTACCAGCTACCGACGTTACTACGCGAATAGCGCCGAAGAAGATCCAAGGCGGGTGGATACAAGCCGCCCGATCGTGATCGGTTCCAATGGATTTCCCGTTCGTAATACGGCCCAGAAACTCCTGGGCAATGCCCTGCCGCGCTGGGTTGGTGGTTTGAACAACACCTTCAAGTATCGCGACCTGTCGCTCTCGGTTTTATTCGACGCTCAGGTAGGTCAGGATCGTTACAATCAGCTTGATAACTTCTTCTCTGCCTTTGGCATAGCTAAATATACCGAAGATCGTAATGAAACCAGGGTGTTCGATGGCGTACTAGCCGACGGCTCGCCCAATACCAAGGCAGTATTTATAGGACAAGGTGTGGGACCCGACGGTGTAGATTACGGCAACGGCTACTACCGAAACGTGTATCGCGGCATTTCCGAAAACTTCATTCAGGATGCTTCCTGGGTGCGGCTGCGGTCGTTACGGCTGGCTTACGACCTGCCAGCGTCGATCCTGAAAAAAGGCCCGATCCGCAATGTTCAGCTGAGCGTAACGGGCAACAACCTCTGGCTATCCACCAAGTACCGCGGCTACGATCCCGAAACTAGTTCATTCAACAGCGGCAGCAACGTCACCGGCTTCACCGGCTTCGTCTATCCCGCTGTGCGTAGCTTTTTGTTCAGCCTGAACGTAGGGTTTTAATTAATGGATAATGGATAATGGATTTTGATTTGATACCATTGTTCACCAAAACAAGTTTTCACTTTGTGCCTCTGTGCCTTTGCCACTTTGTGCCTTTTTTACAAAAACAATGAAACGCATCATATTCACCCTAGCCCTCCTCACTACCTTCGGGATGAGCGGCTGCAAGGATTACTTCGATCTGAACGAGAATCCTAACCAGATTTCTAACCCGCCTTTACAGTCGCTGCTGGCGACGACGACGCAGAAAACGGGCCTCAACTCGCAACGGGTAGCGAACACGACTTCTTACTTCGTGCAGTACCTGGCCAATCCCGGCGCGGGTGGCTCCACCGATACCTACCAGGAAACGGACTATTCCGGCACCTGGGACGCCCTTTACTATGCAATGGCGGATTTGACAGACATGAAGCGATTGGCCGGGGAACAGTCTTCCAGCGAGTACGTGGGTGTGGCCAACGTCATGCTCGCCTACCACGTCGGTTTGGTCGGCGACACTTTCGGGGCCGGACCGTTCAAGGAAGCTTTTACGGGTGAGCCGCTCACGCCTAAATATGACTCGGAAGAGGAGATGTACAACTCGGCCCTCACTTTGCTCAATGAGGGAATTACCGAATTGGGCAAGACAGACTCCAAGATTAAACTTAGTGCTTCGGACGACCTGATTCACGGCGGTAAGCGCGAGGCCTGGCTGAAAACCGCCTACGCTTTGAAAGCGCGGATGCTCAACAAGGTTTCCAAGAAGGCCAGTTACGACCCCGCAGCAGTACTGGAGGCGGTGAGTAAGTCCTACACCTCCAATGCCGACGACGCCCAAATGAGCACCTTCCTGCTCCGAAATCCCTGGGCGCAGGTAGCCAGGAACAACGCCCTGCTGGTTCTCGACGGCTGGCTCTCGGCCCAACTCATCAACCACCTCAACGGTACTACTTACGGTCTGTTCGATCCCCGCATCGAGAAAATCACTGATAAAACCGTAACCGGCACCTACGTGGGTACCGTCAACGGCGCGGGCAACCCAACCGGGGCAGCCAACACAGTGAAGGACGAGAACTACATCTCGCTCAACTCCCCGCTGACGGGCGACAATTCGCCGCTCCTGATCGTGACCTACGCCGAGGTGAAGATGATCGAGGCCGAGGCAGCCCTGCGTGCAGGAAGTCGCGACCGGGCCTACGCAGCCTACCTGGAAGGAATCAAAGCCAATATGGCCAAGCTCGGTGTAGCCGCTGCTGCCCGCGATAAGTATATAGCCGATCCAATCGTATCGGTAGGGGCGGCCAAATTGACGCTGGCTGATATTTTCAAAGAGAAATACGTCATTACTTACCTCAATCCCGAGGCTTGGAACGACGCCCGCCGCTTCGACTATAAGTATAAAGGGTTCAAGCTACCCGTCAGCGCCGCGCTGCCAACTTTCATTCGTCGCGTCGCCTATCCATCCAACGAAGTCTCCGAAAACGGCATCAACGTCCCTGCCATTGGCCCGTTGTCCGATCCGCTGTTTTGGGATAAATGATATTTTAGTTGACAGTTGACAGTTGATTTTTTTGAATTAAGCTTTGCTGTAAGATTACAAAGCGTCCGATTCTGAACTCCAAGTGTTCGGAATCGGACGCTTTTTTGTTGTGGTTTTATTGATTGACAAGTAGTTGAATTTTTGGCATAAGTTTTTCCAGGTGTGAAAGAAGGCAAGGTGATTTTTCTTTCCTCCTTTCCTCCATCCTCCTTTCCTCCTTCCAAACCATGCTTCACAACTATCTGAAAATCGCTTACCGAAACCTCTTGCGCAGTAAGGCGTTCTCGGCCATCAACATCGTCGGTCTCTCTCTTGGACTGGCGACTTGTATGATTATCGGCCTCTTCGTTTTGGATGAGTTGAGTTTCGACCGCTTCCACGAAAAAGCCGACCGCATCGTGCGCGTGACCTTCCGCGCCAACATGGGCGGCAACAAGATCGAGGAGGCTAATGTCATGCCGCCCACTGCCAAAACCCTACAGCGCGACTACCCTGAAGTACTGGAAGCCACCCGATTGCGAACGGCAGGTGCTTTTATTATCGAAAAGGAAGCCGATATCTTCAAAGAGGAAGGCGTGGTCTTCGCCGACCCCAATTTCTTTCAGGTGTTCAGTTTTCCGTTGGTTTCGGGCAATTCTCAAACGGCCCTTGTAAAACCTAATACGCTGGTAATTTCTGAGAAAATGGCGCAAAAGTACTTTGGGAACGAAGACCCTATCGGTAAAGTACTTTCCGCAAAAAACTACCAGGAGGCGATGGAAGTCACGGGTGTCATGGCCGATATGCCCGCCAATTCTCATGTGCAATTCGATTTTCTAATCGCGATGGCGGGACGGGAAGACGCTCAATCTAATTCCTGGATGCAGTCGGAATTTTACACTTACCTCGTGCTGCCCGAAGACTATAACTACCTTCAGCTGCAAGCCAAACTACCCCAGATGGTGGAGAAGTACTTTGGGCCGGGCATTCACCAGGCATTCGGGATGAGTTTTTCTAAATTCAAGCAAGAAGGCAACGACCTCGGCCTATTCCTGCAACCGTTGACCGACATCCACTTGCGTTCCAATTTCGATTACGACATCGCCGCGTCGGGTGATATTCGCTACGTCTATATTTTCGGGGCTATTGCACTATTCATGCTGCTGATCGCCTGCATCAACTTCATGAATCTCAGTACTGCTGGGGCGTCGAAGCGGGCGCGGGAAGTGGGTATTCGTAAAGTGATGGGTTCAGTGAAAAGTACCCTGGTCGGTCAGTTTTTGTTAGAATCCATTATGCTGACTGCCATAGCGATGGTGTTGGCGGTAGTTATCGTAGTGCTGGCCCTGCCGTTTTTCAATGATTTAGCCGACAAGAATCTAGCACTTAGTTTTACCGCGATGCCGTGGCTGCTGCCGGGCCTGCTGCTGTTGGGCTTGGTAGTGGGAATTTTGGCGGGTAGCTACCCGGCTTTCTTCCTGTCTTCTTTCAAACCGATCACCGTGCTGAAAGGCGGGTCGAATCCGGGTAGATTCACCAGCGGGCGGCGTAGCATTGGATTGCGAGGTACTTTGGTCGTGGTGCAGTTTTGTATTTCAATCATTCTTATCGTCGGCACGACGGTAGTTTATCAACAACTGCAATTTATCCAAAACGCCAAACTAGGTTATGACAAGGAGCAGGTACTTGTTTTGCAGGAAACTTACCGCCTGGGCCAAAACGAACAATTGCTCAAAAAACAACTCCTGCAAGATTCGCGGGTCGTGGACGCGTCGGTTTCGGGCTACGTTCCAGCCGGGCCGTCTTTCAACAACAATTTCCTGGTTTATGGCGATGACAAGGCCAATGAATACATCAAAGGCATCCGCTACGTGGTGGACGAAAATTACATCCCCACGCTGGGCATGGAAATGGTCGCCGGACGGAATTTCTCGCCGGAGTTTGGCACCGATTCGTCGGCTATCATCATCAACGAAACGGCGGCAAAGCAAATGGAATGGGGCCAGGATGCGCTTGGCCACACGATTAGCAGCCCAAGTATCAATGGCGGAAAGCAGACCTTCCGGGTCATTGGCATTGTGAAAGATTTTCATTTCAAATCGTTGCACGAGCGCATCGGTCCGCTGATGCTGACCCTTGGCCCTAACAACGGCGCGATGCTGGTAAAGGTCAAAACCCGCGACATTCCCGCCCTGCTCGCTTCCGTAGAAAAGCAGTGGGACGCCCTGGCCGTGGACGCGCCCATCGCTTACTCTTTCCTGGAAGAAAACTTCAACGCCACTTACCGCGCCGAACAGAAAACGGGCCGCATCCTCGGCCTCTTCGCCGGGCTGACGATCTTCGTGGCTTGTCTGGGTCTCTTCGGCCTCGCTACCTTCACCGCTGAGCAGCGCACCAAGGAAATCGGCGTTCGCAAGGTACTGGGCGCATCGGTCAGCGGCATCGTTGCTTTGCTTTCCAAAGATTTTTTGAAACTGGTCGCGATTTCCATCGTCATCGCCAGCCCGATCGCCTGGTACGCCATGAATGCCTGGTTGCAGGATTTTGCCTACAAAATCGACATCGGTTGGTGGGTCTTCGCGCTGGCGGGTTTGCTGGCGGTAGGGATTGCGCTGTTTACTGTCTCGTTTCAGTCAATACGAGCGGCGCTGGCGAATCCGGTGGAGTCGTTGCGGTCGGAATAGTTACGATCTGCGTTTCTTGAAAATATGATCGTAAGGAATTTCCAAATTTGTGACGGGATCTTTGATGATTCCCCCAGAGAAGGTAATTCGTTCATCGTCCGGGGTGCGAATCGTGATAGTTTGTAGTAACGGAACTACGATCCATACCGACTGGACGCCCGCCGGAAAATACACGTTGTTGGTTTTTTCCGTAATGTCGCTCATGGCTTGCTTGGGCGACAGCACTTCGATAGCGGTTATAGGAGGTTGGGTGATGAAAATAATGTCGGTATCCCAGTCCTCGGGCAGATTTGGATAGATTGAAATGTCGGGTTTTACGGGTTTGCCGTCGAGTTTCATTTCCAACTCAGGAAAAATGTCATAATCGTCATCGTATCGTTCCAGGTAAGAACTAATCCGTTGGATGGTGCGCGAGTGATTTACTGACATTATATCCTCGGTTTGGTATTCCTCGATTAAGTCGTGAAAAACGGTTTCCATAGTGGTTTTTCTTTTTTTCAAATATAAACAAAATCAGCTTTGCTAACCAACTACCTAAAAATCGCCTGGCGCAACCTTCTCCGAAACACACTCTACTCCACCATTAACATCGGCGGTCTGGCACTGGGCCTGGCGGTGGCGATGCTCGTGGGTTTATGGATTTACGATGAGTTGACGTTCG
>NZ_JBGSXF010000248.1:0-12619 GCF_041751555.1 Persicitalea sp.
TTCGAGCGCTACGTGGTAGATCATTTTTTCGTGCGGCGCAAGCGCGACAAGAAACTCTACGTCACGCCGCTTTTCGTGGTTATGATCGTGATTGCCTTCACCGATGTGGTGTTTGCGGTGGATTCGATTCCGGCTATCTTCTCGATTACCAAAGATCCATACATCGTCTTCTTCTCCAACGTGTTCGCCATCATGGGGCTTCGCTCGATGTTCTTCTTTTTGGTTAATATCATCGACATGTTCAGCTACCTCAAATACGGATTGGGCGTATTGCTGACCTTTATTGGCTTGAAAATGCTATTCGAACACCAGCTACATGAGTGGGGCTTCAGCAACCTGTACTCACTGATTGTAATCGTAGGTATTCTGGCCATCAGCATTTTTGCTTCGCTTCTGTTCCCGCCGAAAGAGCAGGCAGTAGTAGAGAAGTAGAGGGCCTAATCTTCAGGCAAAGTGACTCTTTGCGTTGATCACCTTCGGCTTGCCACCTTTCTCGGTTACGGTGTAGTTGAACCCTTTCTGGATGGAGTACGCCCCAACTTCGCCCTGTTTGTTGACGGCGATGAAACCTACCTGAAAGGTTTTGGCGCGTTCGGGATTGGGTTTTATGATTCGCTCCACGGCTTTCTTGCAAGCTTCATAGGGCGATAATCCTGAGCGCATGAACTCCACTACGAGGTGCGTGCCGCACACCCGAATGACCTCCTCGCCTTGCCCGGAAGAGGTAGCCGCGCCTACTTCATTGTCCACAAACAGCCCAGCCCCGATGATCGGCGAGTCACCCACGCGGCCCCGCATTTTGAAACCCATGCCGCTGGTAGTACACATGCCCGAGACGTCGCCTTTGGCGTCCAGAGCCAATGTTCCCATGGTGTCGTGGTTGAACGATCCGTCGTCTAATCGCGCGGGTGCGAAGGGACCGTGGCCCTTTTCTTTGCCTCTTCCCTTGTTTTGCTGCAATTCTATATTGATAACGGGCTTGTAATCTTCTTTCTTCAACCAGTTTTCGTAGGTTTTCTTCGCATCCGCCGAAAGCTCCCCCGATTCCAGTTTGAAGCCGTTCTCTATGGCAAACTGCTGCGCCCCCTCTCCCACCAACAGTACGTGCGGCGTTTTTTCCATCACTTTCCGGGCCACCGAAACGGGGTGCTTGATTCTTTCCATGAAAGCCACTGCGCCGCAGTTGGCCTTTTCATCCATAATGCAGGAGTCCAGCGTTACGTAGCCGTCACGATCAGGGTTGCCGCCCAATCCCACGCAGCAGTTGATATCGTCTTCGATGGCGATGCCCGCCTGCTCTACGGCGTCGAGGGCCTTGCCGCCCTTTTCTAAAATGGGCCAGGCCGCGCCGTTGGCGATTTGACCGCTATCCCAAGTCGAGATGACGATGGGTTTGTTGATAACGCTCTTAGCAAAAAGCCGGTTTGTTTTGAGTAACGGTAAAGACAAAGCCGAAAGGCGGAGGAAAGAGCGACGGTTGGGAGTCATAGGTTATTAAGTTTAAGGTTGTGGAGTGGCAAAGTTAAGGAGCGACAAAGCCACAAAGCCACAGAGCGACGAAGTTAAACTATTTCAGCTTAAAATGGCGGGTTTGCTCCCCTCTCTTGGCAGGAGAGGAGCTGGGGGTGAGGTGAAATTACGCCACGCTATGACCCCCTCAAAACACCATTCACCAATTATACAAAGTGCCATCCGTCAAACGATTGACCGGAAGATAGGCTTGCTGGTAGGGATGTTTAGCGGCCAGGTCCTCATCGATGTCCACGCCCAAGCCCGGTTGATCGGTCAAATAAAGGAAGCCGCGCTCGAAATAATAACCGTGTGGGAATACCTCCTCAGTCAGATCGGGGTAGCCCATGTATTCCTGGATGCCGAAATTATTGATCGAAAGATTCAAATGCAAACAAGCGGCCAGGCAAATCGGCGACATATCGGACGCGCCGTGACAGCCCGTCTTAACTTGGTACAACTCTGCCAGCGACGCAATCTTTTGCATCGGCGTGATGCCGCCACCATGGGACACGGTCATGCGGATGTAGTCGATGAGTTGTTCAGTAATGAGTTGCTGGCAGTCGAAAATAGTATTGAACACCTCTCCGACCGCTAATGGCGTAGTGGTGTGCTGCCGGATGAGCCGGAAGCCCTGTTGCAACTCGGCGGCGATAGTGTCTTCCAGCCAAAAAAGGTCGTAGGCTTCCAGTTCCTTGCCCAATCGCGCCGCTTCGACGGGCGTAAGGCGGTGATGGCTGTCGTGCAGTAAGTGCAGGTCTTCGCCGAAGGTGTCGCGTACTTTTTCCAATAACTTAGGCACGAAACGCAGGTACTTGGCTGTGTCCCAGGTTTCTTCGTACGGCAGACCGTCGCGGATGGCGGGTTCGTAGGCTTTCCCCTTTTCGGCCACGCCGTATATTTTCTCCAGCCCCGGCACACCACTTTGCACCCGGATGGCCTCAAAGCCCATTTCCATCTTTTCGGCCACTTTTTCCAGCGTATCGTCGAGGGTGCGGCCGTTGGCGTGGGTATAGCACAGCATCCGCTGCCGACTTTTCCCGCCCAGCAGATTGTAAACTGGCGTCTGTAGGGCCTTGCCCTTAATGTCCCATAATGCCATGTCGATGGCCCCGATGGCTGACATCGTCACCGGACCGCGCCGCCAATACGCGCCTTTGTAGAAATACTGCCAAATGTCCTCGATGTCGAACGGATTCCGGCCGATCAGGCAGGGAATGAGATGATCTTGCAGATAGCTGGCCACCGCGCCCTCGCGGCCGTTGAGCGTGGCATCGCCCAGTCCGTAGATACCCTCGTCGGTTTCGATTTTGATCGTAACAAAATTGCGGCCCGGCGAGCAGACGATAAGGCGGGCGTTGGTGATCTTCATTTTGTTGTGTAATTGTTGAATCGTGTAATTGATGCAGAGGTGTTCAGTTGGGGAACTTATCCGTAGCGAGCCTTTGTGCCTCTGGAACTTTTCCCCTTCAAAACCTCACTTTATCCAATCTCGGAATCAGGAAATGAATGATTCCCAAAGCTACTAAATAGCTAGTACTGGCGAAAATAAACAGCGGCACGTAGCCCAATTTCACGATCATAAGGCCCGTAGCGGCCGCGAACAATGCGCTGGCAATGGCACCAAATAAGCCACCGATGCCCACGACCGAAGCCACGGCCTGCTTGGGAAAGACGTCGGAAATGATAGTGAAATTGTTGACCGAAAAACCCTGGTGCGCCGCCGTAGCGAGGGCAATGAGCGCTATGGCCAGGCGATAATCAGCGGTAAAAGAGGCGAAGAAAACGGGCAGCACACACAGCGCGCAGACGAGCATTGTGACCTTCCGCGCACCGTTGGCCGTCCAGCCCCGGCGTAGCAGAAACGACGACAGCCAGCCAAAGACGATGTTGCCCAAATCCGACACCAGATAGATAATCAGAAAGGGCAGGCCGACGTTTTTAAGGTCGAGTTTTTGAATAAATGAATCGTTGTTATTGAAAAAATCGGGCAACCAGGTCAGGTAAAACCACCACACGGGGTCGGAAAGTACTTTGCCCGTAATGAAAGCCCAGGTTTGACGGTAGCTCAGTAGTTTGAACCAGGAAGGTTTGAGCTGACTATCGGTCAGGTCGTTGTCGTCGCTTTTTATAAAATCGTATTCTTCCGCGCTGAGGTTCGGGTGATTTTGCGGGCGGCGGTAAAGCCACAACCAAGCCGCCAGCAGCAGGAAGCCCAGCGCACCCGTCACGACGAAGGCCGACCGCCAGCCGTATTCCACCGTCAGCCATGGCACCACGGCGGCGGTGAGGATGATGCCGATGTTGGCCCCCGAGTTGAAAACACCCGTGGCCAACGCCCTTTCCTGCGGCGGAAACCACTCCGCCACCGACTTGATGGCCGAGGGGTAGTTGCCCGCCTCACCGAAGCCCAAACTAAACCGTGCCACCACCAGCCCCCGCACCGAACTCACCCAACCGACGGCGATCCCCGCCAGCGACCACAGCGCTATGGACAGCGAAAACCCCCGCCGCGTCCCGACGCGGTCGATGAACCAACCGACGAAAATGAATCCTAATCCGTAGGCCCACTTGAAGGCCGAATCCACATAGCCCATTTGAACGCGGAAACGATCCAGGTCGGCGGCGGTGAGGGCCTGACTGAGCGGAATGCCCAAGATTTCTTTGCGAAAGGTTTCGTCCAGCATCGTGAACGACAGCACGCTGCGATCGATGTAGTTGATCGTAGTCGCCAGCATCAGCACGCCAGCAATTAGCCAGCGGTAATTACCTTGGGGCGGTTGCAGCGCGGCTTTTTCTTGCATAATGGGAGGGTTCGTTTTCTCCGAACCAAAACCCCATTGGCTACTAAAAATACTTGGTCAGTCCGGAAATAAAGTGATTAGCGGCAAACTTAATTTTTCATAGACTCAAAATTAGGTTCTTAAATTTAAGATATTGACATAAACAACTTATTAACAATGAATTAAGCGTCGAATTTCCCACATCATAACGCTCTCAACTTTCAACTTTCAACTTTCAACTCAATAATTCGTATTTTTGCCCCATATTTTCAACCGAGCTTCTATGGCTTCAATCCCTAAATCGAAACTGTTTATATGAACAAAATCAAAGTTGCCAATCCGGTCGTCGAACTTGACGGCGATGAAATGACCCGCATCATCTGGAAATTCATCAAGGACAAATTGATCCTTCCTTACCTCGATCTCGATATAAAGTACTACGACCTCGGCATAGAATACCGCGACGAAACCGACGATCAGGTGACCGTAGATGCGGCCAACGCCATTAAGAAATATGGCGTGGGAATCAAGTGCGCTACCATTACGCCCGACGAGGATCGCGTGGAGGAGTTTGGCCTCAAGCAAATGTGGCGTTCGCCGAACGGTACGATTCGTAACATCCTGGATGGTACCGTATTCCGCGAGCCAATCGTGATGAGCAACGTGCCGCGCCTGGTCACAACCTGGACTGACCCGATCATCGTCGGTCGTCACGCCTTCGGCGACCAGTACCGCGCCACCGATTTCGTGGTACCCGGCAAAGGTAAGTTGACTATGAAGTTCGAAGGCGAGGACGGAACCACGCAAGAGTTCACGATTTTCGACTTCCCCGGCGGTGGCGTGGCAATGGGCATGTACAACCTCGACGAGTCGATCAAGGGCTTCGCGCGGGCGTGTATGAACATGGGACTGCAGAAAGGCTGGCCCGTCTATCTTTCGACCAAGAACACCATTCTAAAAAAGTACGACGGACGTTTCAAGGATTTGTTCCAAGAAATATTCGATGCCGAATTCAAAGACAAGTTCAAGGAAGCAGGCATAATCTATGAACACCGCCTGATTGACGATATGGTAGCATCGGCCCTCAAATGGAGCGGTAAGTTCGTGTGGGCTTGTAAAAACTACGACGGTGATGTACAATCCGACTCAGTCGCGCAAGGCTTCGGCTCGCTGGGTCTGATGACCTCGGTACTTGTGACGCCCGACGGAGGTACGATGGAAGCCGAAGCCGCCCACGGCACCGTGACGCGCCACTATCGCCAGCACCAGCAGGGTAAGCCGACGAGTACTAACCCTATTGCCTCAATTTTCGCCTGGACGCGCGGCCTGGCCTTCCGGGGCAAACTAGACGACAACCAGCAGTTGATCAAGTTCGCCGACACGCTGGAGCAAGTCTGCATCGACACCGTGGAAAGCGGCAAGATGACCAAAGACCTCGCCCTCATCATTCACGGCGATAAGCTGACGAAGGACAACTACCTGAACACGGAGGATTTCCTCGAAGCCATCGACGAGAATTTGCAGAAGAAGTTGGCTTAAGGCCGAACCTCTATTAGAAATGCAAAAGCCGCTGATCTCTTATGAAGTCAGCGGCTTTTTTTGTTTTTAATACCAACATCTTCATCTACACATTACTCGGCATAGAATATGGTGCGCGGTACTCGCGACTTAGCATAGCATCGGCCTCCTTATCATTGACGAACTTTTCCTTCTGGGGATCGAAGGTTAGGTTGCGGCCCGTGCGGTAAGCAATGTTGCCCAGATGAGCCAGACCCGATGACAGGTGCAGCGTTTCGGGCGGGCCGTTGAGCAGCGACGGGTCGCGGGCCACTACGGCGTCGATGAAGTTCTTGAAATGGTCGCCGCCCGCCTTGCGCGCGGGGCCGGGCTTGCGGTCGCGGCCCAGGAAGGTCTTATAGGTTTCGTAGCCGTTGACTACCATGTAGCCTTCACTGCCGTAGAAGATATTACCGATGCCGGTGTCGTCTTCCTGATTGGTCATCCAGGGTCGCACCTCAAACTCGATAATTTTTCGCTCTTTGGGATAGATGTAGGTCGAAGAAAGTATCTCAGGCGTTTCCTGGGCGTCTTTCCAAAGAAACTTACCGCCCGCCGAAGTTATTTTTTCGGGGAAAGTATCCACGCCCAGACCCCACATACACAGATCGGTTTCGTGGATGCCCTGGTTGCCGATGTCGCCGTTGCCGTAGTTCCAGTACCAGTGCCAGTTGTAATGCACGTAGTTTTTGGAAAAAGGCCGCATCTGCGCCGGACCCGTCCAGAGGTCGTAATCCAATCCTTCGGGTACGGGTGAAGTACCTTTGTCGCCCAGGTCGGGCCGCCACTTGAAGACCAGACCGCGGGCCATGTACACGTCGCCGATCAGGCCATCGCGCAGGTGCTTTACGGCCTCCTTCATGGCCTCCGAACTGCGAAGCTGCACACCATGCTGCACGATGCGCTTGTACTTCTTGGCGGCTTCGATAATTTTGGGGCCTTCGGCAAAATCGTGGGAGCCGGGTTTCTCTACGTACACATCCTTCCCCGCCTGACAAGCCCAGATCGTGGCCAGGGCGTGCCAGTGGTTAGGCGTGGCAATGCTGACAGCGTCGATGGACTTGTCGTCGAACACCTTACGCAGATCCATTTCGGTCTTTACTTTCTTGCCCGACTTTTTCTCAAATTCCTGGGCGCGTTGCTGCAGAATCACGTTGTCGGGATCGCAGAGTGTAGCGACTTCCACATTTTCCAGTCTGGAAAAGCCCGCCATGTGGTTTTGGCCGCGCCCGTTGACGCCCAGCACCGCTACGCTGACACGGTCATTAGCCCCGAAGGCGCGAGCGGGGATGATGGTCGGGAGCGACAGAGCCATCGCGACACCGGCCGAGTTTTTGATGAATTTCCGTCGATTCAGTTGGTTTTCGTTTTGCATAAGGAAAGGATTTTTGGAAGTGCAAAGATTGAAATACTTATTTCTCCTCTAATAAGACGGTCGCCGTTAGCTTTTTACCCTAAGTCATGAGAAAAAGAGATTGATTTATAGAGAAATGCGTAGTTTTATTCGTAATAATAATAAGGTTAGCAACGGCCTGTGGACATCCTGGGGTTATGCAGTGTCCAAGAACGATGATCCACCGTGGCCTTCGTATATTGCACCAGACCTGCGGTATTGTGAAAAACATACCGCTAACTTGTATGAGATATATAAAGAAACAATAGTACAATGGACGATAGCAAAACCAAACCCCTCGACACGGTCATGCACGGTCTCATGAACCGCTACCAGGAGAGGGTTCCCGATGTGAAGGTTATCCTGAACGCTATGGTGCGGGAGAGAATCATTGCTGACCCTGATGACATCGAGAATGACCATGTGGCCTTCCGCACCCTGGGCGTACCGCAGTTGGGCATTGCTTCCTTTGAGAAAATTTTTCTGCACTACGGATACGAAAAGCGGGATTACTATTACTTCGATGGGAAGAAACTGGACGCCTATTGGTTCAGTCCGCCGGAGCCGCACTATCCCCGTATTTTTGTTAGTGAATTGCGAGTGAACGAGCTTTCTTCGGAAGCGCAGCGCATTATTCAAAGCTACACCGACGAAGTGAAAAGTGACCCTGTTGACAAGCTTAATCTGGACGACGGGCCGCAGGTAGATGCATTCTTACACCAACCGCTTTGGCGTACGCCGACGCTCGGTGACTACCTGAGTTTATTGCATGAAAGTGAGTATGCCGCCTGGGTGATCTATAATCGCTACTACCTCAATCACTTCACCATCAGCGTTCACAATTTGCCGAAAGGCTACAACACAGTTTCGGACTTTAATAAGTTTTTGGAAAGGCAGGGCATCAAACTCAACGACTCCGGTGGCAAGGTGAAAGAAAGCCCCGACGGCGGGCTGCTGCAAAGCTCCACCGTAGCACAAATGATCGATGCGGAATTCGCCAACGGCGATACACACGCTATTTCGGGTTCGTACGTGGAGTTCGCCGAACGACGCGTACTGCCTGAGTTTGCCACTCTGTCCGCCAACCAAATCCAGCGTCGGCACCGTCGCGACGGCTTTGAAGCTGGCAACGCTGATAAAATTTTTGAAAGTACTTACACTGCGCAAACGGGAAAGTAGAGGCACAGAGTGGCAAAGCGACAGAGTGGGACGGCCCATGCCGCACAAAGTAAAAGCCAAAGGCCCGAGCGAAATTCGTTCGGGCCTTTGGCTTTCTACTTCAATGTCGAAAGTTGATCGATAAAAAACGCTCTCAACTCTCAATTATCCACTTTCAACTAAGAAATTACATTCTAAATCCAAAAGTATAAACATCGGCGGGAGCGTCAGAATACACACCCTCGAATTGTACCATAGCACCCGTTTTGTCCGACAATGTACTTTTCAGTTCATTGACCGAGCGTACCTGCTTGCCGTTCACCTTGGTGATGATGAAACCTTCGCTTACACCCGCGCGGGACAGCTTACCGCCCTGAATATCCATGATCTTGACACCACCTTCGATCTTATAACGCGACAGACGCTGTTTCTCCTGCGTGGTAAGATTGTCGAACTGAGCGCCCAAAGCATTCATGGCCACACTGCTTTCGCTGGGCTTGACAATGTCCGAGCCGCCCGTACGGTTGCGGAGCGTAACGTTGTAATCCTTTTCCTTGCCGTCGCGATTGACAGTGATATTCACCTTATCGCCGGGGCGGTGCAGACCGATGGTCTGCTGCAACTGCGGAATCGTATTAATCGTACGGCCGTCCACCTTCACAACTACGTCGCCTTGCTTGATACCAGCAGCGGCTCCGGCGCTACCGTCCGAGAAATCCCTTACGTACACGCCTTCGCTTACTTTCACACCAAGCTCATCGGCCTTCCGGCTGTCTAAATCTTCCAGAACAATACCCAGATAGCCACGCTGTACATTACCATACTTAATAATATCACCCGATACTTTTTTTACGATAGCCGAAGGTACCGCGAAGGCATAGCCAGCAAAGCTACCCGTAGGGCTTGCAATGGCCGTGTTGATACCGATCAGTTCTCCTTTTAAGTTTACCAGAGCGCCACCGCTGTTACCAGGGTTTACGACGGCATCCGTCTGGATGAATGCTTCCAGGGGAGAATCTCCTTCGAAGTTGCTATTATTTTGTCCTCGGCGGGCATACTCCTGGCCGATAATTCCAAGGCCGCGGCCTTTAGCGCTTACGATACCCGCCGTAACGGTCGATTCCAGATTAAAAGGATTACCCACGGCCACGACCCACTCGCCCACTTTGGCAGCGTCAGAGTTGCCAAAAACAATAGCAGGCAGATTATTCTCTTCAATTTTAATAACGGCGATGTCCGTTGAAGGATCAATGCCGATTACCTTTGCGCTTACTTTACGCTGGTTGTTCAGCGTCACTTCCAGTTCTTCGGAGCCCTCCACCACGTGGTTGTTGGTCACGATATAACCGTCTGAGGTGATGATGACGCCCGAGCCGCTGGCCTCTCCGCGCTGCGGCGCTTGACGCTGGCCCATGCCCCGGTCGCCAAAGAACTCGCGGAACATTTCGGGAATCTGAGAATTGACGTCCCGAGCCTGGCGCGTAACCGTAGATTTGATGTGCACGACCGTCGGCGTGGCTGTCTCAGCGGCGTAAGTGAAGTCGCCCGGCGTTCCGGCGGGCATCCCGGTGGAAGTGAACTTAGCCAGCGTTTCGGCGGGAGCTTCCTTAAAAATAACATTCTGGCCATTGCCGTTATCCAGCAGCTTGAAGCCAGCGATGGTGGTGGCGCTCGAGAGCAAACCAACCAAAACGATTGCTTTCCAATTTGTCTTCATTTTATTCTATGGGGTTTGTAAGTGTAAGGTTGAAACGACCCTTTTGGCGACTTTCATTCCCGCGTTAGGGTAATTTAACAAATTTTAACGAAGGTAACGAGGTAAGGAAAAGAATCATACCGCTACTTTACGAACGGTTCGTCTTCATATATATGATACAAAACAAAGGCGATTCCAAAAAGTTAGAACCGCCTTCGCTTTCGATCAAAAAAAATTAAGCAATTTCAATCGTGCGCTGTGGCTTGACCTTAGCCTCTTCCCGCTTGGGAAGTTCTACGTTCAGCACACCATCGGTATAAGTGGCATTGATCTTTTCGCCATCTACGGTAGTAGGCAAGGTGAAGGTCCGCTGGAACGAGGAGTAGCTGAACTCACGGCGGGTGTACTTGCCCTTTTTGCGGCTTTGCTTCTGCTCTTCTCCTTTTTCTTTCTTACCCTTCTCCTTCTGACCTTCGTTGTTGTCCTGGTCTTCGTAGTTATCAAACTCGCTCTCCTCCCGCTTATCGGCAGAAATAGTAAGGCGGTTGTGGTCGAGGTTTAGTTTGAAATCTGATTTTTTCATGCCGGGCGCAGCCACCTCGATGTAGTAGCCGTCTTCGTCCTCCCGCACGTTCACGGCAGGGGCCGTGCCATTGAAGGTAGGCGTGAAAAGCTCATCCATCAAATCTTTGCTAAAAAAGCTGTTGATTAAATTGGGGTACTGATACCCGTCGTTGTTTCTGTTTCTAATTAAAGCATTCATAACTTAAATGGTTTTAATGTGAATAGTTGGTTTTTCGCTGTCATTACTGACTGGTACCAAACCTATTTTCAACTTCTGTACCAGGAAAGTTATAGTGTAAAATCATGACATTATGGCTTAAAAATTATTCAGCTTGATATTTATGGACAATTTGTCATACATGCAATGGAGATTTTTGCAGGAAACCATTGGAATTAGATTCTACGATCCCGCGAGGTATTCTGGGGAAATTTGCCACAAGCGCAGGAATGGCAAGGGTGGGGCAACCACGCTTAGTTATCCCGCCCTTGAATGAGCAGATCATTCACCCAATCGAAGGAACTGCCGATTGTCCCCAGGTAAACAAACACAGTCCGTGGTTCAGATCTTTATCGTCGGATGAAGTAAATAGAGCCTGTTTCTCAAAAAATATCAATATTCCTTGCAACTTCCGGCACCGGGTAGCAGTCTTTGATTCAGAATGTTTAAAAGCGAAGCCTTCCGTCAACTTCTGACAACTGACAAAGTTTTCGGTGGCTTTACAAAACTTTTACATTCCCTTTACAACTTTTTACTAGTATAAAGATTCAGGCTGGTTGACGCCCACTATCTTTGACTTTATTGTTTCATCAAATCAGTCGTAGTCATGAGTAGCCACAGCCTTGTTTTTTTGCTGCTTCTTCAATTCTTATTTGCCTTGGATCAGGCCTTACAACTTCCACGAGCATCCTCTCTCACGAATAGTCAGCAAAAGCAAAAAAGTACTACAGCCGGGGCGGCAAATATCATTTTTAAATCTACGGATGGCGGACAGACCTGGCAGGACATTAGCGAAGGGTTGCCTGAAAATTTGCAGGCGGAGGGTATTCAGAGAGATGGTTTCGTTGAAAAAGGTAGTGAACTCTATATACGTACTGGAAATGGGATATATCACCGTAAACCAAATTCCACAGATCCTTCTTGGAAAAAGGAGGTTTTCCCCGGCGACCGTACTGGAGACTGGGCAATGAAAGTAGTCGAGTCGAACGGCGTACTGATGGCGACCAGCCAGAACGGTATATTGAGATCGACCGATGGGGGTAAAAACTGGGAGTGTGTGCTTAATGAGGGCGGTGTGGGCATCGCGGTGGAACGCATCGAAGGTGGATTCGCTGCCATCACGTACAATACAGAGTCAGAGACCCGAAGAGTGCGAACCTCCTACGACGGCGGCAACACCTGGCAGCCCATCGACGCGGGCCTTCCGGCCAGCCTATCCATTGCCTCCATTGTTCAGGTTGGCGAATACTTCTTTTGTGGTCACCCTACCGGCATTTTTAGATCCTCAGACCAGGGAAAAACATGGGAACTGTTACTGCCTTCAATCGAAGATAAGGTCTTCAATTTATCTGTTTCTGACGATGTGATTTACGCCATACCCCGACCGGGGGGATGTTGAAAAATTCAGGTTAACTTTCATGCCTGGTGACCCTAGCCGACCGACCGCTCGATTCGCAATCGGGCGGTTAGTCGCGCGTTGCATCTTCTTCGCGTTTTGTAATCGGTACTCGTAGTTGTGATTCGCGCTTGAGGGTATTCGCGTTACAAACGAGAGGAGACAGTATCTTTTTCGTAGCGTCAGGTATTACCACCAGATGCCCCGATTTATCAACACCAGTTAGTAAGCTTAGGAGAAGCTGTTAAGCATCAGTTAGTTTGAACTAGTTTACATTGTGTGTTTGTTCCCGCAATTGCTGCAAAAAGGTTGTAAGTTAAATATTTTTAGACCACAATTTTGACAA
>NZ_JBGSXF010000249.1:0-3923 GCF_041751555.1 Persicitalea sp.
ATCGTTTGCTGAGGGCATTTTTGAGTTCTAGAAGATAGTGGCCGTGGGCTTTTAATAGGAAATATAAAGCTGTCCCCGCCAGGGCCGTGATAAAGAGGAAAGAACCCGCCGCCAGGTGCAGGTGATTCAGGTAGGCAACCAACGTAACGACTCCCGCAATACCCATGCCCAGCGGTTCGTAGATTCCCTTGGCCAGCGTGTGGGCTTTGAGCCTTTGGTGCAAAAAAAGTGGTTGGAAAAGTACCAGAAACACTGGGTCGTAGGTAGTCTTGCGCGTTATTTCAAAGAAAATGTACAAGCCGCTGAACATATTCAGCAGCACGACTTCGGTGCCGTCGATGAACGAGAAAGCATACAGCCCCAGCGAAGCGGTAATTGTCAGGATAGGTAGTAATATCAGGACAATTCGCAACCCGAAGCGAGCAATTATTCGACTGGAAAGCAGTCGTTTTATGACAGTAGCCGTACCGAAAGCGATCGTGAGCAAATAGCCCAGGTAATTCATGACATCGCTTTGGTCGTGGTACCTGTGCTTGACGTTGACGAAGAAACTGTACTCGATGAAAATCGCCGCCGCCGACACGAATACCATGCCAATGCACAGGTAGTATACCAGCCAGCTTCCGCCAAAAAAACGGTCGATCAGGCGAGGGTGGTTGAGTGCCGCGGTCCGCCGCTTGACCGCGTGGTGGTCGGGAATGATGGTGGAGCGGAAAGTCAGCGTCTGCACCAGATAGGCCAGCAGAAAGGCAGCGCAGGCCACCCACAGCAAAATGTAGAGCGAATAAGCGGAATGAATCAACACTGCCAGCAGCGCGCCGATGGCCTTGGCGGGCAAGTCGCCGGAGCCGATAATGCCGAAAATACGCTTGCTCTGCCGTACGTCAAACACCAGCGCCGACAACCCCCAGAATTCCAGCCCCGAAAGCAGATAAACGGCCCGGTAGCCGACCAGCAGTACCACTGCTTCCACGAAAGGATCGAGGAAATAAAGTCCTGCCGAGAGCAAAATCACCAGCCCCACGGTAACGAGCATGACGCCTCTGACAAGTTTTTTGAGCGATAGACGGTGTTCGTAATGCTCATACATCTTCCCTGCTAACATGCAGCCTGCTGCCGCGAGAAAGTACCCCAACGGCAATGACAGGTCGGGGTTGTTCTGGAGCAAAAGCACCGTGGCGCACACATAGATAAGTATAGTGCCAATGCTGATAAAGAAATTATGAAGGAAAAAAAGTACCAGCGGGCGGCGATCCGTCGGGCGGCGTTCCGTGTTGCTGGGACTTTCTCCGGGATTTGGTAGGGACACTTCCGGGCGACAATTAATTGACTCGCTGTAAAAGGCGGTAATTTACCACCAAGTCGGCAGGAATCAAACGCCGTCCGCTCTTTGGCAGAAGAACAGCGGCCTATCTCAGCTTCCGGGTCAGCTTCTCAAAATCCGTTGCCATCGGCTTCAGGTCCTCGTACTTATCGATAACCACCCGACCCTTATAAACAATGAATGTGTTAAATGTGGTACGGGCGTCCCGCCCGTCTGCCGCGGCTAGCCCATAAAGCACCACATCGCTCGCCTCATCCCCAAAACTCGGCACCACCGTCAAAGCCAGCCGCCGAATATCCAGTTCACGACCCAGCCGTTCCAGTCTCTGTATGGTAGCGGCCCGATCCCCACCCGCCTCCACAATCATATACACTTTCAACTGATCCATTTTCTCGCGGCTGAGCTTTTCCAAAAACACCAGCCATTCCTTAACCTCATCTATCCGATTGGCATTCTTGACAAAATACAAGATGCCGTAGTTGCGCCCATACTTACAAACCGGACACGCCTTCGACCCGCGATCGGGCCCCCAGGCGTGATAGGGCGTGAATGACGGGCTTTCCTCACCGATGGAAAGCCCCGTTTCTTTTTTGCCAGTCTTATTTTCGGGGTAGTTTGGAATATGCAGCCCCAGAATAATGTCGTGTTCAGCGACCAAGCTTCCGTCCTCCTCGCGGGGCCGCATCACGCCGCTGCCGCCCCGATTTTCCAGCACTTTGCGCTTGGCGGTGGTCAGCAACGGGTCGTCGTCAAACACTAGTTCATCTACGTAATACTCGTCGGCGATGTCCTGCTCCTTGATGGCCAGATGGATGTGGGCCGCAATGTCGCGGTCAGGATAAGCCGCCGGGCGGTTGGTGTGGAGCGTATATTTTCCATCGGCTCCCGTTTTCATCCAGCCGCGTCGCGACCCGTGGCGCGTATTGGCCAGGCCCGATGCCTGGTTGTTGGAATAAAAGCCCTGCTCGTCGGTCTGCCAGTAATAGACGATGACGTCCGGCGCGGGCGTGCGGCCGTCGTTTTGATAGACTGTCCCCGTCACGACAAGTTTGGTGCGGGCCTCAGTCCAGCCGAAACTCGTGTCGGTCGAGGGAATAACGGCGGGCATCTCGAGGTACATCCGCTCGCAGCCGTCGCAACCACCGCCAACTAGGGCAGACGGGGAAGCGGCCACGCGGTTTTGGTTCGCTTGCTGGCTTTTGCTTTGGCAGGAAATCAGAAAAAACATCCCCAACCACAACCACCCCGAATTGTAGAGACGCGATTTATCGCGTCTAGCTGCGTCGGGGGGGGCTGGGGCGTAATGGCTGGCGACGCGGCTCACTATATCCGTATCCACTTGTTTCATAGTGAAGAAGAAGTCATTTGAAAAAATGAGACTCCTCAAAAATAGCCTGTTATCGCCGTTCACCCTACGTCTTTTCGCTAAGTGGCGGACTTAACCCGCTGAGCCGCGAATCACAGCAATCGCCCTTTGACCCTACTGGCGTAATGCCGACTTAGACGCAGTATGGTACCGTCCGCCATCTGCACATCGTAGTCGCCCGTAAGACGGGAAGTGACCTTCTGCACCCGGTGAATATTGACAATACAGGAGCGGTGAATACGGACGAAATCTTCGGGGTCGAGCTGCTTTTCCAGTTTGGTCAAGCTGTCGGAATAGAGGTGCTTCCCGCCTTCTCCGTGCAGTACCGTGTAGGAATCCTCCGAGCCAATCCAGTCGAGGCTGTCGGCCTGAATGCGGGTCGTTCTAGCCCCGTCTTTAATCAGGAAAGCTGTCAGGAATTTTGGCAGCGCTTTTTGTTTTGGCAAGATTTCCGGGGCTGCCTTTCCCTGCTTTCTTTCTGAGAAACGGTTGAAAATCAAGAGCAGCAGGCTATACATCAGAATGCCAATGAAGAAATCTTCCGATAACGATTTTCGCAGAACTCCCTCGAAACGAAAAGCGTGACCTAACAACACCCTGCTCAATCCGGCCACTATTCCCGAAAAAAGCAGCACTTGTCCTAAACTGGACAGAAAAGCGGCGGCAAGGTGTCTTCCGCCATTTTTCAGAATGCTGTCTTGAATGGGCCATTTCCGAGCCAGATGCGCCACCAGCAATGTCAGTGGAATGAACAGCAGCCAGTAGATTTTGTACAGCAGACTTTCGCTCCAGTAAAAAGAAGTGCCTTTCAAAAAAGCAAACCACGCATCCTGACCCGTGGCCAGCAATGCGACAGCCAGCCACAAATATAGGTAGAGACGAGGCATCCATCGTCTGGCCGCGTCGGGGGCTATAGTGTCAAGGTTTATTCCTAATATTTTTCGTTTCATAAACTCTGTGCCTTTTTCTACGCCTTCAGACGAGGCATGCCTCGTCTCTACGCCACGTTTTGGTGTATATTTGCCAAATCACCCAATCAATTTAACCCATGAAACCCTTTTTGCCAAAGATTTTATTCGTTGTTTTCCTTTTCATTATAATCAAAACCCCCACCGACGCCCAAACGCTCCTGGGCTTCGACGCCCCGGAGGCTCAAAAACAAACCGCCCTCGAAAAACAATTCGACCAGCAGCTCAAGGCCGAAAACCTCCGCGCCCACATGAAGCGCATGAG
>NZ_JBGSXF010000250.1:0-2147 GCF_041751555.1 Persicitalea sp.
GATTACCTGCCCCTGCCTATCCGTCCGTAGGAAAGAAGCAAGAATTCAGGCAATTCGGAATTGCCAGCTTTTATTCCTGTTACGTTCCCGGAGTTTTCCCTTAACTATAAAAAATCAAGTCCCGCTATGCTAACCCGTAAAAAATTCCTGCAAAGTTCCCTGGGACTCATTGCACTACCTTATCTTTCAGGGGCTAATTCTAAACGAATCAATAACGATGACTTCCCCAGCTGGCCCCTTCCAGACCTAACAAAAACCTTCAAAGTACCCATCACGATTCGCGCGGTTGAATTACTAAAAACTCAGGGTGAACTCATGCTCGTCGTGACCGCTGAGGACGGTACACGCGGCATCACGCAGTGCAACGCCCGAATGCAAAACCTCACCTCTTTGCTCAAAGGCTTGGTGATTCCGCACTTTGAAGGCAAAGACGCGCGGCTGCTTCCCCAACTTGCCGACAACGCCTACCGCCTGAACAGCAACTACAAATACGCCGGAATGCCGCTTTGGAATTGCATCGGCTCGGTCGAAATCGCGGTCTGGGATTTGTTGGGCAAGCTGGCCAAGAAGCCCGTCTATGAGTTGTTGGGAAAACCCGTTCGCCATGATTATGGCGTGTATATTTCTGACTTCAACCGCGAGGGAGACCCGACTAAAATTGCCAATGACCTGCTGGCAAAGCTGGATGCGACTGGAGCCAAAGGGGTAAAGATCAAAGTCGGCGGACGGATGGCCAACACAGCCGAGAACGATGCCCAAACCCGGAAGCTAGTACCGACGGTGCGGAAAATACTCGGCGACGGCATCACGATCTACGCCGACGCCAACGGTTCCTACTCCCCGCAGGAAGGCATTGAAATTGGGCGATTGCTGGAAGACTACGGCGCGGAAATCTTCGAGGAACCCTGCAACTTCGAGGATGAAGACGGCACCCGAATGGTATGCGAAATCCTGACCAAAATTAAACTGGCGGGTGGCGAGCAGGACACCAGCATCTACCGCTTCCGGCGATTGGCGCAGACCGACGTCTACGACATCCTGCAACCCGACCTATATTACAACGGCGGCATCCTCCGCGCTTTGCAGGTGTCCGAAATCGCCCGTGTGTATGGCAAGAAGGGCTTCGCGCCACACTCGCCCAAGGCTGATCCGCTCATCGGGCCGTTTTGGCAGGTAGCGGCGCTGGCGTCCAATCTGTACGGTTTGCAGGAATTGGTTTATAATCCCGGTGAAAAAGCGCCTTCCTGGTATTCGGAAGTTGGCGTAAAAAATGGCCGGGTAGTTATTTCTGATCGAAGTGGGCTCGGCATCCTGTACGACGATGATATTTGGAAAAGTACCGAGAAGATTATCTGAAATTTCGTGACCTCAAAGCATAAAAAAATTATGAAACGTGCCCTTCTGCTGTTGCTTATCTTTTCCACCACAACCTACGCCCAGCAATCGATGGAAGTGGTGTACAAAAAAATCGACAGCACCGAACTGACCATCAAGCTGGACTACCCGCCCGACTACCAACCCGGTCGCCGATACGCGACGATCGTCTTTTTCTTCGGTGGTGGTTGGGTGAATGGCCGCATCGGGCAGTTCGACGAACACGCCAGGTACTTCGCCAGCCGAGGCATGGTGTGCGCCCAGGCCGACTACCGGGTCAGAAATCGCCACGGCACCACGCCTTTTGAGTCGGTAGCTGATGCCAAGTCCGCCGTGCGCTACCTGCGACAGCACGCTGATTTGTTGGGAATCGACGAGGGCCGACTCATCGCGGCGGGCGGTAGCGCGGGTGCACACCTGGCCGCCGCCGTGGCTCAACTACCCGGCCTGGACGACCCGAAGGACGATCTAACGATCAGCACCGTACCGCAAGCTCTGGTTTTGTACAACCCCGTGATCGACAACGGCCCCAAAGGCTACGGGCACGAGCGCATCGGCGAGCGCTATCCTGAATTTTCGCCGTTTCATAATCTGAATACGGTTTCTCCACCCACGATTTTTTTCCTCGGAACCGAGGACAACTTAGTACCCGTCAGCACGGCCAAAGCCTACCAGAAAAAAGTAGAAGCCAGGGGTGGACGCTGCGATCTCCACCTGTACGAAGGACAACCGCACGGTTTTTTCAATTACAAAAATCTGGACAACTTCAAAGA
>NZ_JBGSXF010000251.1:0-6338 GCF_041751555.1 Persicitalea sp.
TTGGCCGATGGCTCAATGCTGGTAGCCGATGACGATAGTGGTACCATCTGGCGGGTTAGTGCCGAGTGATTGTGGATCAGATCATTCCTAGTTAACAATTTGGTAATAGCACCTCCTGTACAATTTTGCTAAATTGTGTCGATAAAACCAACCTTCTGATCTTATGAAAAAAATCCTCGTCCCCATCGACCTTTCGGAACATTCCGATCGCCCCTTGGCCGCCGCCAAACTACTAGCCGACAAAGCTGAAACCGAGCTGCTGCTGCTGCATGCTTATCAGCCCTATGCTCCCGATATGCCCGACATGACAGTTCCTGGGGCAGCAGGCATGATTCCTCTGTCACCCGAAATTGAAAAAAGCTTTAAAAAACGTCTTAATGATCAGGTTACTACCCTAGAGGGCGAGGGTTTCCGGGTACAGGGATTGTGGTCGGTCGGCGGCATCGAGCCAGCCGTTAAGGAGGCAATCGCTGACCATCGACCCGACTTGGTCGTAATGGGCCGAAGCGGGGAAGGCGGCTTCCTGGACAGCCTGATCGGTAGTTCAGCCACCGATATTGGTCTAGAGGCAAACTGTCCTGTACTGATCGTGCCGCCAAAAGCTTCTCCGACTAAGTTTAAAGAGATCGTGTACGCTACACAGTTAGAGTACGACGAAAACGACATACTTCGCCGGGCGCTGCCCGTTTTTGAGCGGATGGCAGGCCGAGTCACTTTTCTCAAAATCAATTCTCCTGCACAGCCCAATGTGCAGTCGGACGACCAATATACCGATCAAATCATGGGCGAGTTCGGTGTGCCGCGACAGGCTTTCGTTCTGAGAGATTCAGGGGCAGTCTTGCAAGGCATTGAGGACTACTGCGACGAGATTGAGGCTGATCTACTGGTGATGTCAACCCGCAAGCGGGGTTTTATAGAGGCGCTTATCACCAATCCCAGTCTGACCAAGAAAATGATTCTGCACACGCATATTCCGCTGCTGGTCTATCATATTGAGGATAGCGAATAGGTTTGGTACCTTTGCCGGGTCAGGAAACGTCCTGACCCGGCAAACCCAACCGTTATGGCCACTCGCATCCGAACCCACCGCAAGCAGCGCAAAAACCTCCTCACCTCGCCCGGCACGCTGACGTACGTCGGTAAGTCGGTCGATATCAAGACGCAGATTAAGCGTATCGAGTACAATGCCTCGTTCTACCACGAGGAAATCGATTCCAACCTCGAAGTTTGCCTTCCCAAGGAGGCGCCGACCGACCAACCCTACGTGACCTGGCTTAACGTGACGGGTATCCACGAGCCGGAAGTGATCGGACAGATCGGTAAAATGTACCAACTGCACCCGCTCCTGCTGGAAGACGTTATGAACACCGATCAAAAACCCATGATCGAAACCTACGACGACGGCCACCTGTTCGTCACCCTCAAAATGCTTCACTTCTATGAGAATGCCCCAGACGAGTTGTGGGCTGAGCACATCTCATTCGTCCTAGGGAAAAACTACTTGATTTCTTTCCAGGAAGAACAGTCGGGCGACGTATTTGCGCCCGTCATCGACCGCTTGAAAGCTTCGGTCGGTAAAACCCGCCGTAGCGGGCCTGACTACCTGCTGTACGCACTTATCGACGTTATCGTGGATAATTATTTTCTGGTATTGGGAAACTTTGGCGAACAGTTGGACAAGCTGGAAGATCAGGTAATTTCAGGCTATCAGTCGCAATCGCTCTCCGAACTTTACTCCGCCAAACGCGAATTGACCTTCGCCCGCCGCTTAATTTGGCCACTGCGCGATATGGTAGCGCAACTCGTGCAGCCCGACGACCCGTTGGTTTCTAAACGGGTTCATGCTTACCTCCGCGACGTGAACGGCAACGTGATGCAGATCATAGAAAGCCTCGACGCTTACCGCGAACTGCTGGCCAGTCTGGTCGATGTCCACCTTTCGACCATCAGCAACCGCATGAACCAGGTAATGAAGACGCTCACCATCTTCTCGGCCATCTTTATGCCCATCACATTTATCGCGGGGGTTTATGGAATGAATTTCGACAACATCCCCGAACTCCACACTAAAAATGGCTACTACGCCACTTGGGCGGTCATGGGCTTAGTGACCGTCGGGATGCTTATTTACTTTCGCTGGAAAAAGTGGCTTTGATCCTCACTTTTTTCTCATTGCCTTAACCCTGACACTGCTTGCATGAGTCTTCTCGACGTCCAACCTTCCGACATCACTACCCAGGCCCAGTACCTGCTCACCGACAGTCGCCAAATGAGTTTCGCGGCTCGCAGTATTTTCTTCGCCCTGCGCGGCGAGCGGCACGATGGTCATCGTTTTTTAATAGATGTTTACCAAAAGGGCGTGCGGGAATTTGTGATGGAAAAATCGGCCCTGACACCAGCCCTGAAAGCCACACTCGAATCCTGGACGGATACGACGGTATGGGTAGTTGCAGATAGTTTGCAGGCATTGCAAAACATCGTCGCCCGGCACCGAGCGCAGTTCGATCTACCGGTGGTTGGCATCACAGGCAGCAACGGCAAGACCATCGTCAAGGAATGGCTCACGCAGTTGCTCGCTCCCTCGGAGCGCGTGGTAGCCAGCCCGAAGAGCTACAACTCGCAGATTGGCGTACCGCTGTCGGTCTGGAACCTGAATGAATCACATACCGTCGCTCTGTTCGAGGCGGGACTCTCGCGCCCCCACGAGATGGAGCGGCTCGAACGCATTGTACGGCCTACGGTCGGTATTTTTACCAACATCGGCTCGGCCCACGACGAGGGCTTCCGCAGCCGCAAGCAAAAAATTACTGAGAAACTTCGGCTATTTACCCGTGCCGAAAAATTAATTTACTGCCACGACCACCGAGAAATCGATCAGGAAGTCCAGCATATTTTGCGGCATGTGAATCCGAAGCTGCGCCTCCTCGATTGGGGTACTTCGGAAGCTGCGAGCATATTTGTAAAGTACTCTCTTTTAGAAAAAACTTCGAAAATATCTCTCTTAGGATTATTTGGCGACCACACCTTTGAAACCCATTTCCGTAATGAAGCGGCACTCGAAAATCTGACGCACTGTCTGGTTTTTCTGCTGGATTTCGGGCTGAAACCCGAGGTGATTCAAGCGCGTATCCACAGCCTGCAGCCCGTTTCGATGCGGTTGCAATTGAAAGAAGGAATTTATCATTCCTACGTCATTGATGATACCTACAACAATGACTTTCAGGGATTGGCCATTGCTCTCAATTTCCTCGGCCAACAGGAAGGCCGAAACCGCCGAGCGGTCATTCTTTCTGATGTGCTGCAAAGCGGCCAGTCTACTATGGATTTGTACGCCACGATCAACCAACTCCTTCTTGAAAAGAAAATAGATGTACTGGTGGGCATCGGTTCCGAAATCACACAACAAGCCGAACTTTTTGAGCCTTCTGAAAAGTACTTTTACGACAACACTGAGGCTTTCCTGCAAGAATTTCAGCTGACGATCCTGGCCGACAGCGTAGTTTTGGTTAAAGGAGCACGGCCGTTTCAATTTGAAAAAATTGTAAATATACTTCAGCAGAAAGTCCACGGTACGGTGCTGGAAATCAACTTGGACGCCCTTACTCACAACCTAAATTATTACCGTAACAAAGTCGGTACGAGTACCAAAATCATGGTAATGGTCAAAGCTTTCGCCTACGGAAGCGGCAGCGTGGAAGTGGCCAACCTCCTGCAATTTCATCGCGTGGACTACCTGGCCGTGGCCTACGCCGACGAGGGGGTGGCCTTACGCCAAAGCGGCATTAATCTACCCATCATGGTCATGAATCCCGACCGTAGTACGTTCGACAGTCTGCTCAAATACGGACTCGAACCCGAACTCTACAGTCGAAGGATTCTGGACGAGTGGATAAGTTTCGCAGCTGGTCAGGAAAAAGATATTACGCTTCCCAGTGTCCACATTAAGCTCGATACGGGAATGCATCGCCTTGGTTTTGAAGAAAGTGACTATGACTGGCTGGATGAGAAATTATCCAATAATCCGCAATTGAGTGTTCGCAGCGTGTTCAGTCATTTGGTGGGCGCGGACGAAGGCGACCTGAATCCGTTTTCTCGGCAACAGTATGAGCATTTCAATGCCGGAGCCGCACGATTAGAAGCCACGCTGGGCTATCCTGTTATCAAGCATATCCTCAACTCCGCCGGAATCGTCCGCTTTCCCGAATATAAACTGGACATGGTACGGCTGGGCGTCGGCCTGTACGGCCTGGAATCCACTGGCCAGGAACAGCGTTTTCTACAAACTGTAGGTACCCTGAAAACAACTATTTCCCAAATCAAACACTTGAAGACAGGAGAAACCGTCGGTTACGGTCGCCGGGGCCAACTTGCCCGCAACACCGTAATCGGTACTCTAGGCTTGGGCTACGCTGATGGCTACGACCGCGGACTCGGCAACGGCGCTGGTCATGTCTGTGTCAACGGCACCCTCTGCCCTACTGTCGGGAATATATGCATGGATATGACCATGATCGACCTCACCGAAGCTACCGCAGAGGAAGGCGATGAAGTCATTGTTTTTGGGAAAGAAATTCCAATTACCGACTTGGCGCAACGCGCGGGTACGATTCCCTACGAAATTTTGACGGGCGTGAGTGAGCGAGTGAAGCGGGTCTTTTTTAAGGAGTGATTTTTAGGCACGAAGCAGAGTTATCGTTCTGATTCTGCAAGTCCCTTTTTATTGCTAAAAGCTAAATTCCGTCAACGTAATGACGGAATTTAGCTAATTTGCGTCATTACGTTGACGGAATTTAGAAATAATGAAAATTAAGCGAAGGATTCAGGAAAGTGTCGAGGCGTTGCTCTTACCGAACAAAGTCAATGTCATCTTTGGTAGTCGGCGAACGGGAAAAACCTATTTGCTGGACAGACTGGCGGAAGATTCACCTTATAAAATTCTACGCCTGGAAGGAGAAGACGCGGACACACACATCCTTTTGGCCGAGCGAAGCATCGCTAACTACAAACGGCTGCTGGAAGGAGCCGAACTGTTAATGATCGACGAGGCGCAGGCTATCCCTGAAATTGGCAAAGTCCTAAAACTGATGGTGGATCAGGTACCCGGTCTGCGGATCATCGCCACGGGTTCGTCGGCCTTCGACTTGGCCAACCAAGCTGGAGAACCGCTTACGGGCAGAGCTTACTACCATACCCTGTATCCGGTGGCGCAGTTGGAACTCTCCCCTACCCAAAATTTACTCAAAATCCGGCAACAATTGCCCGACCGCATGGTACTGGGCAGTTATCCCGAACTATTCTCAATCAAAACCCGTGAAGCGCAGGAACAATATCTCAAGATGCTGGTCAATGCCTTCTTGCTCAAAGATATTCTAGCTTTCGATGGCATTCGGAACGCGGCTAAGGTCTATGATCTACTGCGCCTGATTGCCTACCAAATGGGGAAAGAGGTATCGCTGGAAGAATTGGGCAAACAGCTGCAGATGAGTAAAAACACGGTGGAGAAGTACCTGGATTTGCTTACCAAGGTATTTGTGGTGTTCAGAGTCGGCGGGTACAGTCGCAATTTGCGGAAAGAAATCACCAAGAATAGCCGCTGGTACTTCTTCGATAACGGCATTCGTAATGCGTTAATTAACGATTTCCGTCCGCTGCCACTCCGCGACGATATGGGTGCCTTATGGGAAAATTACCTCATTGCCGAACGGCTGAAAAAATACGCTTTCACCACAGTAACGACTCCCGATTACTATTTCTGGCGCACCTACGACCAGCAGGAAATCGACTGGGTCGAGTATCAAAACGGTCAGCTATCGGCCTTTGAATTCAAGTGGTCGTCGCAAACGGCAAAAATTCCCAAAGCATTCGCCGAAGGGTATCCTCAAGCCAGTTTCGAGGTAATTCATCGGGAAAATTACTTGCCGTTCATTCAGTAAGGCACGGAATTGTTAGCCTTAAAATTTAAACTAGCTCCCCATGTAGGGGTCGTACTGGCAATAAATTGTCATGGGAGCAGTTTACAAGTTGTATAGTTTTTATCTACAAGTCCCAAATCTCTTAGTCAACCACCTTCAAAATTATCTAAGCTATGAAAAAGACCCTCATGTCCCTCTCGCTATTGGCTACCGTTTTCGTTTTGAGTTGCAAAGGCCCCGCTGGCCCTCCGGGCTTCGACGGCCCTCCCGGTCCGCAGGGACCACAAGGCGCGCAAGGCGTAGCTGGCCCCCAGACTCTCGGCACTGTCTTTGACGTAAAGGGTACTTTCACGACCGCCAACGATTTTCGCATTTATTTTGAGTTTCCTAAAGACAAAATTGAAGTCTTTGATACCGACGTGGTGC
>NZ_JBGSXF010000252.1:0-5098 GCF_041751555.1 Persicitalea sp.
CATCCGTTTCTTGTTTGGAGCGGGGGAAGCGGGTGCTTATCCCAGCATCAACCGCACCGTGTTTTCCTGGATTCCCGTGCGGGAGCGGGGGATGGTCAATGGCATCAACTTTTCGGCTGGGCGTATCGGTGCCGCGCTTGCATTGCCAGGAGTGGCGTGGCTCATCGCGGCTATTGGTTGGCAGTGGAGTTTCGCCACCCTCGGTATCGTGGGCCTGGGCTGGGCACTTATCTGGTACTTCTTCTTCCGGGACGAACCTGACCAACTGGCTTCCATTTCACCCCAAGAGCAGGAATTTATCCTTGCCCACCGCCAATCGCAGGAGCGCGTGACCGGACAAAACATCTCGATCGGGAAAATGCTTACCGACCGCAACGTACTTTTTCTAATGGGTCAGTACTTCGCAAGCAACTTTACCTTCTTTTTCTGCCTCACCTGGCTCTTTCCCCACTTGATGGCCCGCTTCCAATTAGAAGCCGTCGAGGCAGCTTTTTACAGTTCCTTGCCTTTGGTGTTTGGCGCAGTTGGCAATATTGTGGCGGGCGGTTTGGTGGACGGTCTCTACCGACGGGGGTACTTGGGGAAATCCCGAACCATCACGGCGGCCCTGGGCTTCTCGCTGGCGGCCATCGGGTTATTTTTTAGCGTAGGAAGCGAAACGGTAGGGGAGGCCACTCTCTTTCTGGCTATTGCCGTGCTGGGTGCCGACATGACATTGAGCCCTTCCTGGGCTGTTTGCTCCGACATCGGCGGAATTTTCTCCGGCACCGTATCGGGTGCCATGAATATGTTCGGTAATTTGGGCGCGTTTTTTACGGCTCTCTCATTCCCTTATCTTCAAGCCTGGTTCGGGGCCGACGAACCTTTTTTCTACATCGGTGTGGCGTTGAATCTACTGGGAATACTCTTTTGGCTTGGCATAAAACCCTCCCAAAAAGTAAAGCTAACTACTACCTAATCCAGCAATCGCAAAAACTCATAATTCATCACTTATAATTAAAAATGAACTCTCACAAAATAGCCGTAGTAAACGGCGACGGCATTGGCCACGAAATCGTCCCAATGGGCGTCGAAGTACTTCAAGCTGCCGCCAACAAATTTGGCTTTAAACTGGAAACTACCGAATACGCCTACGGAGCGGGCTACTACCTCGAACACGGCGATTTCATGGCCGAAAACGGGCTGGAAGACCTGAAAAACTTCGACGGAATCCTGTTTGGTGCCGTGGGGCTTCCCGCCGTGGATGATACGCTGCCTTTCAAACTATTTACCAATAAAGTCCGCACGGCTTTCAAGCAGTACGTCAACTACCGCCCTGTCAAACTACTGGATGGCATCGACAGTCCGTTGCGCACCAAGACTCAAAAGGACATTGACTTCGTAGTAATCAGGGAAAACAACGAAGGGGAATTTGTGCAGAATGGTCGCCAAATGTACCCCGACGAGGCGTACGGTTTTGCCACCGACACCAGCCTGTTCACTCGCCCTGGCATCGAACGCATTGCGCACTACGCCTTCAAACTGGCCCAGAAGCGGCGCAAAAAGGTCACCAACGTCACCAAGTCCAACACGATGATCAATACCCTGGCCTACTGGGATCGCGTGATCGCCGAGGTCGCCGAGCAGTACCCCGACGTGCAGTACGGCAAGATGTACATCGACGCCGCCACCGCCAATTTTGTCCTCCGTCCTGAGCTTTTCGATGTCGTGCTGACGACGAACATGCTGGGCGACATTCTCTCCGACCTGGGCGGGGCCATTATGGGTAGTTTGGGCTTCGGGCCGAGCGGCAACATTAATCCTGAAAAGGATTTTCCCTCGATGTTCGAGCCAATCCACGGGTCGGCCCCAGACATCGCGGGCAAAGGAATTGCCAATCCTATCGGGCAGATTTGGTCGGGGGCGATTATGCTGGAACACATTGGCGAAACCACCGCCGCCGATGCCATCGTCAAAGCCATCAACCAAACTACCGCGCAGGGCATTCTGACAGGCGACGCGGGTGGCAAAAACTCCACGACCGAAGTAGCGCGGGCGATTATTGAGAACTTGAAGTAGAGGGACGCTGGACATTAGATGCTGGAATTTGGACCGATCCACCGATGAGGTTGGTATTTGATCCAGTTTCCAGGGCTGAGTTGTATTTCCAATGTCCATAGTCCAACGTCCAAAATCCAAAAATGAAAATCATCGATCTCACCCTACCGTATTCGGAAGCAATAGCCGGGTACAGTTCCGCTCCTGCCAAAACGCTGGAACGCGACGGCTGGAATGCCAGCACCTTGCAGATTTACTCCCACGCGGGTACCCACATGGACGCGCCGTTGCATTTCGGGGTAAGCGATTTTTCCATCGACCAGTTTGCGGCGGAAGATTTCGTGGCCGAGCGGGCCTGGATCGTGGATCTTTCCGATTGCGTGGAAGGTTATCTAATTACAGTAGAAGACCTTACCGAAGTAGCTTCCCATTTTCAGCGGGGCGATAGTCTTTTGTTCAAAACCAATTGGTACAAAAAGTTGGGTACAGAGGCCTACCGCAACGCTCTTCCCCGTATCAGCGAAGAATTAGCCGTTTGGTGCGTGGAAAATCAGGTTAAAATTCTGGGTGTGGAACCGCCTTCGGTGGCCGATGTCAATGACATGGAGGAGGTGACGTTGATTCACAAAATACTTTTGGGTAAAGTCATCATCGTCGAGGGACTCTGCCGACTCGACGAGATCACACAGCCTTCGGTAAAACTTATCGCCCTGCCGCTGAAAATCAAGGGCGGCGACGGCGCACCCTGCCGGGTAATCGCAATCGAAGAATGAGCCATTATAAACCCATCATTGTCTTAGACGACGACCCCACGGGTACCCAAACCGTCCATGACGTTCCGGTGCTGACGGAGTGGAGTGAGGGAGTTTTGCAAAGAGAATTTTTACTAGAAATCCCGCTCTTTTACATTCTTACCAACTCCCGCGCCCTGCAAGCCGAGGAGGCCGACGCATTAGCCCTGGAAATCGGACAAACCATCAAAAAACTAGCTCAGGATTGTTGGCTCATCAGCCGCAGCGACTCCACTTTGCGCGGCCATTTTCCCAACGAAGTCGAGGCTTTGGCCGAAGGACTGGGCTGGGACAATAACTATTTGACGGTGTTACTGCCTGCTTTTTTTGCAGGTAACCGCTTTACCAAGAACGATATTCATTACCTTAAAGAAGGCGATCGGTGGATCCCCGCCGCCGAAACACCCTACGCGCAGGACAAGACTTTTGGGTACCAAAACTCAAACCTTAAAGACTGGGTAGCAGAAAAAACCAAAGGCCGCATCGATGCGGTTGAGGTGGATTCACTCACCATCGAGCTATTGGAATCGGCATCGCAGGCCGAACTTTTGAGGAGTATAGATCAGGCGGAAAAAGTTCTGGTCGTGAACGCGTTGGAAGAAAAGCATCTGGAGAAATTTTGCCAGGTAGCACATCGCAGTAAGCGCAGGATTATCTTCCGCACGGCGGCTTCATTTGTGGCCACTTTTGGCAAGATTTCAGAGAAAGACTTTTTAACGAGCAAAGAACTAGTTTCCCACAATTCGAAAACGGGCGGACTCGTCGTCGTTGGTTCGCACGTACCGAAAACTACCTCGCAGCTTAGTGAACTACTGAGATCGAATATCCAAGCCATCGAATTCGAGGTGGAGAGATTTTTGAAAGAGTCCATTTATTTGGATAATATTTCGAGAAAAATAAATGGTTTTTTGAGTGAAAATCAAGACGTAGTACTTTTCACGAGCAGAAAACTAGTTGCTGGATTTGATGAAAAAGAGAGCTTAGCGCTCAGCGTAAAAGTCTCGCAAGGCTTAATACAAATCGTACAAAACCTGACCGCGCGGCCCAAATTTTTCGTCGCCAAAGGGGGCATTACTTCGAGTGATTTAGCCACCAAAGGGCTGGGCGTAAAACGCGCGATGGTACTTGGCCAAATCGCCGCCGGAATTCCGGTGTGGCAACTTGGTGATGAGGCCAAATTTCCCGGCTTAGCCTACGTCGTCTTTCCCGGCAACGTGGGGGACGAGGGTACTTTGCGAGAAATATATGAGAAGCTAAAATGAAAAAACAATTGAAAGGCGTCTGTGTGGGAGCGGGGTACTTCGCGAAGTTTCACTACGAAGCCTGGCAGCGCATTCCGTCGGTGGGAATTACGGCTGTGGCCGATACCGATATTGAAGCTGCCAAAGCGGTAGCCTCAAAATTTGGCATTCCCAAAACCTACCCCGATTTTGCAGAGATGCTCAGGGCCGAGAAGCCAGATTTTGTGGATGTTATCACGCCTCCTGCCACGCACCTGATTTTCTGCAAAATTGCCGCCGATTTGGGGGTGAACATCATCGTCCAAAAACCGCTGGCCCCCACGCTTTCCGAAGCCGAAGAACTGGTCGAATATTGCGCGAAAATGGGCGTTCGCCTCATGGTGCACGAGAATTTCCGCTTCCAGCCGTGGCACCGCGAAATCAAAAAACTACTCAACGAGCAAGCAATCGGCAAACTCTCCAACCTGAATTTTCGGATGCGCATGGGCGACGGCTGGCAACCGGATGCGTACTTAGCGCGGCAGCCTTACTTCCGCACTATGCCGCAATTGCTGATTTACGAAACAGGCATTCATTTCATCGATACGTTTCGTTTTTTGGCGGGTGAAGTGGAAAGCGTTTTTGCTCAACTCAAAAAACTCAACCCCGACATCGCAGGGGAAGACGCCGGAACGGTATTCTTCAACTTTGAATCGGGGGCCAATGGGATTTACGACGCCAACCGTTACAACGAGAGCAACTTCCTAAATGCTCGCTACACTTTTGGTGATTTCCTAGTCGAAGGTGGGGGCGGTTCTATCCGGCTGTATAACGACGGAAAGCTAACGATTCAGAAACTAGGAGAGACTGAGAAAACCCACGTCTATCAGCACGAAAATCGCAATTTCTCAGGTGATTGCGTGTTTTTTACCCAAGGCCATTTCGTGGCTTCTTTAATAAATAATCTGCCATTCGAAACTTCCGGCGAAGCTTACCTAAAAAATATCCGGGTGCAGGAAGCAATCTACGCATCTTCCGCAACCCGGACTT
>NZ_JBGSXF010000253.1:0-10238 GCF_041751555.1 Persicitalea sp.
TCGTTCTTCGTTTAAATGAAAAATTATATTGCTCACAAGCGGCTCCCTAACTAAGACCGAAGAACGTTTTCACATTTGCCCCGCATGCATCTTCACGTCCTCGAGCGAGATATTAGGCCCGCCCAGAATGACGAGTCGCTCGACGATGTTGCGCAGTTCACGTACGTTGCCCGTCCAGGGTAATGTTTGCAGGTACGCCATGCCATCAGGCGAAATTTGTTTGGGTGAGCTATTGTATTCTTCGGCGATGTCTTGGAGAAACTTACTGGCCAGCAAAGGAATGTCTTCCCGACGCTCGGCCAAGGGTGGTACATGGATCACAATTACGCTCAAGCGATGGAAAAGGTCTTCTCGGAAATTGCCCTCCTGAATTTCTTTGCGCAAATCCTTGTTCGTGGCCGCAATCACCCGCACGTTGACCTTAATTTCTTTCTCGCCGCCCACACGGGTGATTTTATTTTCCTGCAAAGCCCGTAGGACCTTTGCCTGGGCTGAAAGGCTCATGTCGCCGATTTCGTCGAGGAAGATTGTTCCACCGCTGGCTTGCTCAAACTTCCCGATGCGCTGTTTGATAGCCGAAGTGAACGAGCCTTTTTCGTGACCAAACAGTTCGCTCTCGATCAGTTCGCCGGGAATAGCCGCGCAATTGACTTCCACGAGCGTCATATGCGCACGAGGGCTCTTGGTATGAATCTGCTTGGCCACCAGCTCCTTACCCGATCCGTTAGGCCCTGTCACCAGCACACGGGCCTCGGTAGGGGCCACCCGCTCGACAGACTCTTTCACCCGCCGGATAGCCTCCGAATCGCCTACCATTTCGTTGATCTTGTAAATACGCTTACGCAACTCAACAGCTTCGTACTCTTTGTTATAAGCCGCAATAGCGTTACGAACACTTATCAGCAAGCGGTTGAGATCGGGCGGCTTGCTTACAAAATCGTGTGCCCCCTGGCGGGTGGCTTCCATGGCATTATCAGTACTGCCGTAAGCAGTTATCATGATAAATTGAGTGCCCAAGCCTGCTTCTACTGATTTTTTTAGTAGTTCAAGACCACCCATTTTGGGCATTTGCAGGTCACAGAGAGCCACGTGGTACTCTCCTTTCTTCATTTTTCTGAGCCCTTCTTCACCATCTTTGGCCTCTTCCACTTCGTAGCCTTCGTATTCCAGGATGTCGCGCAGGGCCACGCGTATGTTGTCTTCATCATCAACGATGATTATTTTGACCATAGGTAGGGGGAGCAAGATTTATTTATGTTATTATACTTCTTCAAAAATAGAAAACATTGACCGTTTTACTTGTCCCGTTCCTACTTTCTTTTCCTTCGACAGGGTTCTTACAACGTTGTCAAAAGTGTCTCTGGCCACTATACGAACCATGTCAGGTCGCCATGTTTCTGCGTAATGTTCCAATCGAGTTGGCCATTTTCGAGATCGACTTTCCAGCTTTCTTTCAAAACCTGGGTATCTTCCAAATCTCGGTAGGTAGCGGTGAGGCGGTCGCCTTCCAATTGAAGCTGACAGAAGCCATTGTATCCCAGTTCGTGCCGCTTGATGCGGGTACGGACGCGACGGTCGTAGAAAGATAATTTATCCGTTTCCTTATCATTGTGCGGCATTTGCGTTTCGACTGGCATGCCGCCGTGGCCAATGCAGCGACCATAGGCCTGCAGTTCGGTTTTATTTTGACCGAGGTGGTAGCCCACAAGTCGATGGTCGTGGCCCCACAGCCAAATTACGGGTCGGGCTGCCTCACCCAGTAGCTCGCAGAGTTGCTCGCCGGGCTTGAAGTAGTCTTCCCGAAAGGCCGATATGTAGGGGTGATGACTCATGAAAACCAGGCCGCGCTTGTCTTCGGGATCGCCTAACCTTACTACATCGCGCAACCAGTCCATCTGCTCGTCGCGCAGGCGGCAGTCGGGCGGCGAAAGCACTTCCAGGAAGGGTCGTCCCACGGAGGTGTAACCCGTATCGAGACCGATGATACGCCAATGCTCGTTTTCCAGACAAAAGAAAGCTGCCCGTTGCGATTTCTTGACTCCTTCCGCATTGATATACATTGCCGGTAGCAATTGCTGGTAATAGGCGTCGCCGTTAGAGTACATCTCGTGGTTACCACAAAGCGCCAGGCTTCCCGATGCGCCGTAATACCACGAAGCGTAGGGTGCGGTAAAATTCTCGGCTATTTCATGCGGCGTTCCTACAAAATAAACGTCGCCAAGATGAATGGTATAGTCCGGCGCGTAGCGGGCCACCAAATGCGCCACGGCGTCGGACTCGGTGGTGTCGCTGGCCCAGTCTGACATGAGCGCAAGGGTGATAGATTCCCGGCTGGGTACGGAGGAAGTAAGCTGATAAATGCCGCTGTCTCCTTCGCTTGGGTAGGCCTGGTAGGCATGCCGGGCGCCGAAGCGGCTGCGCAGGTAGTGATATACGAACCCGAAAACGTTGGTACTGAAAAATTCGGAAATGATGCGCGAGGCTGAGGAGGTACGGGTGACATGCTCCTCGTACACTTTCTGTTGAGCCTTCGCGTGGTTTTCAACTTCTGAATGGCCCAGATCGAGGTATTTTTCTACTTTTTTTTCTGGTTTTTCGTCGGCAGAATCAGCGGGCATGGGTGGGAAAACTTTGGGAACGAAATTTATTTTCCGGGGCAATATAAGGATTAGTCGGGAGTAGTTTTCAGGTAAAAGACGGGAAACGTGTAGCTTTGTAGAATGCACACGTCCTTTTTATTCTGAATGCACCTATTACCTTTTCTCTATTCTACAGGTAGCCTTATCATTCTTGCTACGCTGATTCCCTTCATTCGCAATGACTATTGGGTGTTTAGGATATTCGAGTACCCACGTGCCCAGAAGTGGACCATTACTGCAATGATTCTTGTGGCTTTCGTCGCGATGACTGACTTTCAGTTCAACTACCAGTGGTTTTTTCTCGCTGCACTGGTGGCGAATCTGGCTTACCTCACCTATCAGATTTACCCTTTTCTGCCCATCGCCAGCTTTCAGATGAAGTCCGCTGGCTCGGAGGTCGAAGAAGGCTTTAGTCTGATGATTTCCAACGTTTTGCAATACAACAATGAATATGACCGATTGTTGGCTTTGGTAAAAAGCCGTAACCCGGATATTATCGTTCTATCCGAAACCAGTCACGATTGGGCCGAAGCAATGGCGACTATCCATGAGGATTATCCTTACAGGCAGGCTAAGCCGCTAGACAACACCTACGGTATCATTCTGCTTTCGCGATTGGAAATAGTTGAAAGTGAAATCCGCTTCCTGGTAGAAGACGATGTACCTTCGATTTTTGCTCAGATCAAAATGCCCGGTGGCGAATTGTTCCAATTATTCTGCATCCATCCCACCCCGCCCGTACCCGGCGAGAACATTCGCTCTACTGAACGTGACAAGGAAATATTGATGGTAGGGAAATTGGCTAAAAAATCGACACTGCCTGTCATTGTCTCCGGCGACCTCAACGACGTGGCGTGGAGTTATACCAACCAGCTTTTCCAGAACACCAGCGGACTGTTGGATCCACGACGGGGTCGTGGTTTTTACAACACATTTCACGCCAAGTATCCCTTTTTTCGCTATCCGCTCGACCACATTTTTTGCTCGTCCCACTTTCAATTAATAGAAATCGAACGACTACCCGCCATCGGTTCTGACCATTTCCCGATGTGGATCAAACTAGCTTACCTGCCTACAAAAGCTGACGAACAGGAAACACCCGACGCTGACGCGGAAGATGAGGAACTGGCCGATGAGAAAATTGCCAAGCCCACCAATTAAGTAGACTTCTGAAACTTTTCACTAGTCAGTTGTTCAGCGAATCAACCACACCACCCCCCTTTTCGTAAATGCTTGGCTTTCGGGCTGGTCGGTCAGCTTGTATTCTGCTCGCCAAGTGTACGCACCCGGCAGGCATGGCTGTCCCTGGTAGTACCCATCCCATGCTGCCTCCTTTTTGTTGGAAAAAAATATAACGCCACCCCAGCGGTCATACACCCAGAAACGTAGTTCGGCCGGCTGAGAGGTCAGTATCATCAATTGGTCATTTTGTCCGTCGGCATTCGGCGAGAAGGCATCAGGAATCCACAGTGACAGCGGACAGGCATCTACCACTTTCATGCTCTCGGTGATTTGGCAACCGGGACTACCAGTGACCACCACTTCGTAAGTACCCGCTCTATCCACTGAAATGCTTGGCTGCTCCTGGCCCGAATGGAGCCAGTTATAGGTAAGACCGTCACCCGTCGCCACCGAAGTCAGCGTCAGGGCTTCGTCACGCAAACAGGAAGTGAACATAGGCGGTTCGTAAGAATCCGGTAGACGTGGCAGCGTACCCAAAGTGATGTAAACAGAATCGCGGCTGACGCACTGTTCTTGCCGCATAGTCAACCCATACAGACCAGATTGGGAAACCAGGATCGAAGGGGTGGTAGCGCCATTTGTCCACTCATACTGAACGGCAGCGGTAGCGTTTGGCGTGTTGGGTTGAAGCACCGTCCCGTTTCCATCGGAGCAGATTGTCCGGTCTGGCCCCAGTTCCAGGGGAGGTAGCGGGTTTACTTTCACCATGACACTGTCACGTACGAGCTGATTGCAGAAATTCCGATATTCTACCACGTAAAGCTGATCCTTGTCAGGGCGCACGGTGGGGTTACGGACGTTGGCCGTGCCCGTCATTGCCGAGGCAGGACTCCAGCGATACACCCCATCGAGTGAATTTCGGGCCATAAGTTGCCGGGATTCGCCGCGGCAGATTTGAAGAGTACTTTGCCAAACGATATCGTTCTTAACACACACGGTTTGTCGGTTTGACTCGCCGCCCGTCGCTGCGGTAAAACCCCAGAATACCTCATTCTTGCCAAAAATGGCTGTCATATCAATGGGGACGCTGATCCGCTTCTCGCAATCGAAATATACTTCCAGTATTTTTAGTGGGGCAAGCCAGCTGATACGGACCAGATGGTCAGCCCCATCTTCGATGTTGTCCTGGTTGGCCGCAGCCCGCACTGGCCCCGCCAGATTGGAACTTTTCAGGTGATTCACGATGCCATTGCGCAAGATGGCAATGTGGTCAAATTCCGGGTCATTTTCGTCTAAATTCTGATGGGTGTCGAACTCAATGCCCAAAGCAGGAGAAAACCCTCCAAAACCAATACCCTGACCCGTCTGCCCAATGAGTGTGTTGCCCTGAGTCTGGAATGCGAACACCATTCCATCCGCGCCCTCTAAATCTTTATTCCCAAAATTCATGGAAAATTCCAGGCTAAAGGATGTTTGAAGGCTAATGGCTTGTTTGATCCATATTGTCCCTTTTTGCCAGCTTGCATCCTCTGTGATTAGATAGCAGTCATCGCCTAACTCTCGGACGGATGTACCCTGAATATTGTACTGGCATAGAGCAAAACGGCTGCCTGTCAGCCACAGTAAGAGGCTAAGGCAAAGGCGTAGGCGTAGCCGGGGCGTGAAGAATTCCATTACCTGTGTGTGTGTGTATAGTATAATAACGAGGCGGCAATTTAATAATAATTAACAGCACTGTAAAACAGTTGCTTGACAAGCCAAGCGGGAGCGGGCAGTTTAAGAGAGGATAGTGTGGAGATAGTCCTATTTTTTCATGAACTTGCGGGTATGACTGCATCTGCCTCGCCCGCTCGCCCGCTCTTTCGGATTCCTGATATTTTTAGTGGTTCTCCCGATTTGATCGCTGCCGAAAGTACTCGTCACGGCGGTGTAAGTCCATTCCCATTTGATTCGCTCAACCTTAGCGTACATACCGCCGATGCACCTGAGAACACATCGGAAAATCGCCGACGTTTCTGGCAGGCTTTGGGTATTGAGGAACATAAAGTAGCCACGTCCTATCAAGTGCATGGCAACGAAGTACTTAATATAACCAAATCCGGATACTACGAAGGTTACGATGCCCTTGTTACCCGGCATGTTGGTGTTGCCGTAGCCGTGACGACAGCTGACTGCACACCAATTTTATTATACGACCCTGCTCAACGGGCAATCGCCGCCATTCATGCGGGCTGGCGCGGGACCGTGGGAGGAATTGTCAGGAAAACAGTGGTGAAGATGCAAAATGAGTTTGGTTCCGCCCCTGCAGACATCCTGGCCTACGTCGGTACCTGCATTGACGAATGCTCCTTTGAAGTAGGAAACGAAGTAGCCGGACATTTTTTGAAACAGCACAAATATTTCAACCTCAAAGCCGGGAAATATTACGTCGATCTGAAAAAGGCCAACCGTGATCAATTGATTGGCGCTGGATTGACTGATTCGAATATTCAGCTCTCTCCCTACTCTACTGTCCTAAATAACGAAGATTACTTTTCCCATCGACTGGAAAATGGCAAAACGGGCAGAATGCTGGCTTGTATTTCCATGACTGAAAATGAGTAGAAAATAAAAATCACTTCCGCGTCGGCGAAAGTGATCTGGTAAGCAGTAAAGCAAACTACCCTACTTCAACCGTTGTAGCAACATCTCGTTGAAGTCCCGTTCTGCGCTGTATAGTTCGGTGAGTTGTTTGGGGGAGATGACCGTCAGGAAACGGTCCTGGTACTCCTTTTCCAACTCTACTTGCTTCTGTTTCAAATCTTGTACCTCTTTCAGGCTGTTCATTGCCTGATCGTCCGAAGCGTCAATACCTTTGCCCTTGACGAGTTGGCGCATCGAGCGGTTCATTTCCCTCTTCTTCTGGGAAAATTCGTTGTAAATTGGCCAGAAGTCTTTGGACTGTTCGGGCGTAAGGCTGAGTCGGTTGGTGATGATGGCTACTTTGGCATCCTGTATCTTCTTCATTTCCCCCTCGTTGCGACCTTGCGCCTGGGCATAAGTGGATGGAAAAGATAAAACGGTTAGCAAGAGTCCGGCCAAGAGCCAAATTTTGCGATGAATTGCTTTCATGAGTAAGAGATTCTATTTTAAAATTTAAATTGTTTCGTCCGTAAAAATGCCATCCTCAACCTGGCTGCGCAGAAAATCTTTATCCATGCCATCCAGATAATGTAGAACAGTCGAATCGGTTTGGAAAGCCGCCTGTACAGCGTCATTCTCGCTCAGGTCATAATAGCTGATATTTTCATCTGCCAGATATTCCAGGATGGCATCATCACTAACCTGACTGAGGCGTTCGTCTCCCAGTGCGCCTTGCTGTTGAGGGTAGGTGAACCAGACCAATGCTATAATCAAACTTAGTGCACCAGCTAGTCCCAGCGACCGCTGCCACGACCAGCTAACCAACGGCTGACGTTCAGGCGTAGCAGGCAAACGCGACATGATGATGGTTGGCAGTTTGTCGAAATAGCCATCGGGTACTTCAAAGGGAGCGTTGCGCTCCATATCTTCCAGACTTATATTATTGTCTTTCATAAATGAGGTGTTGTTCTAAAAACCTTTTCTACGACAAGGCGCGGGGAAGGTTAGTTTAATCAGTCTTGGTCAAAAAACTCTCAATCTTCTTCGTTGCCCAGTGGTATGACGCTTTTAAAGCTCCGACCGAGGTACCTGTCACCTCCGACATTTCCTCATAGGGCATTTCCTCAAAGTAGCGGTAGTTGAATACCAAACGCTGTTTTTCGGGTAAAGTCAGGATGGCTTGCTGCAATTTTAGTTGAATTTCGTCGCCGCCGATCAGCGGATCGCTATGTAGTTTTTCGGCCAGTTCTCCTTCCACATCGTTGATCGGCACAAAGTACCGTCGACGTTTTTTCTTCAAGAAATTGATGGATTCGTTGTGCGCAATCCTGAACAGCCAAGTGTAAAGCTTGGAGTCACCCCGAAACTTATCGAGCGCGTTCCACGCCTTGATAAATACCTCCTGCGTGATGTCGTTGGCATCGTCGTGATCTATGACGATCTTCCGCACCATCCAGTACACACGTTGCTGGTACGTCCGTACAATCTGGTTGAAGGCGTTCCGACGGGTGTCAGGATTGCGGTAAAGTTCTAAGAGTTCCTCGTCGTTCACTTATTCAGTGGAGAGTGGAGAATTGATAATTAATTATTTTCTTTCAATAGCGCGTTTGGCAGCGGCCACGATGTCTTTGGCGGTGAGGCCGTATTTTTCCATGAGCTTTTCGGGCGTACCGCTTTCGCCGAAACTGTCGTCTACGGCTACGTACTCTTGCGGTACGAGTTGGTTCTTGACAATTACCTGCGCGATACTGTCGCCCAGGCCGCCGAGACGGTTATGTTCTTCAGCGGATACCGCACAACCCGTCTTCTTAACCGATTTAAGGATAGCTTCCTCGTCAAGGGGCTTGATGGTGTGAATGTTGATAATTTCGGCATCGATGCCTTCCTTTTCCAGCATCTCACCCGCCAGAATGGCTTCCCACACCAGGTGGCCCGTAGCAAAAATACTCACATCCTTACCTTCATTGACCATCCACGCCTTGCCGATTTCAAACTTCTGATCAGGATCGGTGAAGATGGGTACTTTGGGACGGCCAAAGCGCAGATAAACCGGGCCTTCGTGTTCCGCGATGGCGATGGTAGCGGCTTTGGTTTGGTTATAGTCGCATGGATTGATGACCGTCATGCCGGGCAGCATTTTCATCATGCCCAGGTCTTCCAGAATCTGGTGCGTGGCTCCGTCTTCCCCCAGCGTAATGCCCGCGTGAGAGGCACAAATCTTCACGTTCTTGTTGGAATAAGCCACACTCTGCCGGATTTGATCATACACACGGCCGGTAGCAAAGTTAGCAAAGGTGGTAGCGAACGGAATCTTGCCACCAATCGTCAGCCCGGCGGACACGCCGATCATATTCGCCTCCGAAATACCGCACTGAAAAAACCGCTCCGGGTTTTCCTTAATAAATGGGGCTATTTTCAAAGAGCCAACGAGGTCAGCGCAGAGGGCCACGACGTTTTCATTTTTCTGGCCCAATTCAGTCATTCCCGCGCCAAAGCCGGAGCGAGTATCTTGCTTTTCAGTATAGGTGTATTTTTTCATGATATCTTAATATGTTAAAATGCTGGGTACTTCTTTATTCCGTGGCCAGTTGTTGTAGTTTGTTTAGGAAATAAGTCGCGCTGGGGCAGTTTGGGTGCTGGGCGGCGTTTTCGAGGGAGAAGCCGTATTTTATCATTCTTTTTGCTAAAATATGCTTCGTTCCACAGCCACGACCCCTCTTTTCGTTAAATAACACTCTCAGTACTTCATAAGGATTAGCTTGATCCTCGGGGTTCTCAAAGTCAAAATTTTCTTTTAGTAAACTACTCAGGGTGAATCTATCGGCTAGAAACCAGGACTCTACTTGCCTGACCGCTACGATTATAGTTCTATTTTCATCAGTAGTGATTCTATTTTTTGTAAAACTGATGCACGCGTCTTCATCCAAGTCAGTTAGAACTACTATCTTTTCAGCTCCTTTATCAATCAAAGGCTTGGTGAACTCAGGCAAATTTTGGGGTAATAAATTACCGTTTCCACCTGCGTCCCTGATCTCACCGACAATTTCGATTCCCAATTTGGAGAGGTACTTTTGAAACTTCTCCGACCCAACAATCTTTTTCTCGGTTGTCCCCTCGCAAATAAATCCGATTTTTACCACGGTATTCCAGCACCTAGTGAGTTAGTCAGCCAAGCTTCGTCTGCCTTCAATCCGTAAAAATCTCCTTTCTCGAACTGCTTAATTTGGGTCGCACCGTTTTCCTTATCTACCAATATGAGTTCTTTCTCTTTAAGTGCTCTCACTAATGTCTGAGAATGAGTATTTAGCCAAATGTAGTGCCCGTAATCTTCACACATCAATCTACATAATTCTACGAACTGTTGAACAACATAAGGGTTCAACCCATTTTCAGGCTCCTCGATACACAAAAACTGCGGCTCATCTGATTGAAAAACAGCGGTCAAAAGACAAATAATATTATAAGTACCATCAGAAATCAAATCTTTGGTAAAGGGTTTATCAATTCCCTTTTCGTAAATCAACAAAGTATCTGTACCAGACAGGTTATTTGAATCAATCTCTATTTTTTCAAAACCAGGAATAAATAGTTCCAGATATTCGGTAATATCTTCTCGTGTGATTTCATCTTCTAAAAGCCGATTCAAAACTTTTTCAAGATTTGAACAATCAATTCCTAACTTTTGATCAGAAATCTCCTTCACTCGCACTAAATCAGCATTTTTAATGAATATACGATTGAAATTTACAATGTGTAATACATCATTGTCATTTGACTTTATAAATTGTTCTGAAT
>NZ_JBGSXF010000254.1:0-1586 GCF_041751555.1 Persicitalea sp.
GCAGGAAATGACGGAGCAGAAACCCGATGGCTTTCGGGTTATCACCAAATGTACCTTCGAGTTGGAAGGCTCGGAAAAGCCCGTTTGTGTAGCGGAGTTGATTACGCTGCTTTTTGAGTGAAGGGAGTAACATTAAGCTGAGTGGCTATGAAATATTTTCATTGAAAATCAAATATTCCAGCCCTCCCGGTCTTTTGTCAGTGTTCTTTCCATTCTTGAAAAATACATGAATAAGAAATTGGCCGTTAGACGATACGGAATGTTAGGCTTCTTAACGCTGCTGTATACATTTTCATTCGCGCAAAGCCCTCCTTCAAGTACTTCAAAATCCTCCGCCGAACCCTTCACCCTTAAAGACGGCGACCGGGTGGTTTTCCTGGGTAACTCTCTAATGGAGAATGACCTGACCCACGGCTACCTCGAACTGGTCCTCACGACCCGATGGCCCGGCCGCAACGTGACTTTCCGCAACCTGGGCTGGTCGGGCGACAACGTTTTTGGTGACGCCCGCAGTTATTTCACCAATCCGCCCACGCCTTACGAGTTGCTGATGAAGCAACTCACCGACGCGCAGCCGACGGTAGTTTTTGTGGCCTACGGCGGCGTGGAAGCGCAGGAAGGCGAGGCGGGCCTGCCCCGCTTTACCGAGGGCTTGAACAAACTACTGGATAAGATCGGGGAATTGGGCGCGAAAGCGGTACTGCTGTCGCCAATTCCGGTACTTTCTTCCATAAAAACTACCCAGCGAAACGATGTGCTGGGGCGCTACGCGACGGCTATTGCTGCCGTGGCGGCTGAGCGGGGGGCGCGCTACGTCGATGTGTTCAATCCTGTTTTGGAAATTCAAAAGCAGATTACCATCACCGACAACGACATTCACCTGAACGAAGCCGGGTACCACCACCTGGCGGCGGCGTTGGAAAAAGGACTGGGATTGTCTGCACGGAGTGAGGTAGTTGTGCTTGATTATGCCCGGAAAAGTACCTCTTCCCCCAACGCCAGATTGTCGGCAATCCATCAGAAGACGGGTGCTTTGAAGTTTACGCTGGATGAAAAGTACCTGCCACTTTCTGCTTCCGACGGAAGTACCTCCGCCTCCGGTCAGGTACTTCGTATTACGGGATTGGACAAAGGCTACTATACGCTCACCGCCGAGGGTACTTTGGTGGCGGCGGCTTCGGCAAAGCAGTGGGCCGAAGGCGTGAACATCCGGCAAGGGCCGTCATTTAGCCAGGCCGATCGACTGCGTAACCTCATTCAGAAAAAGAACGACATTTTTTTTCACCAATACCGTCCCCACAACCGCACGTACATCGTCGGGTTTCGGGCCTACGAGCAAGGACGACACGCGGAGGGTTTAAAAGAACTGGGGTTGATCGTCACCTGGCTGGAAGGGCAGATCGCTCTGAACCGAATGCCGACGCCGCGTACTTATGAGCTCACTCCTTTGAAATAATGATGAAAAATACTTTGATACGAATGCGCAAATTTATTCTCCTTCCCTGCGTCCTGCTCCTCACGGCGTCGGCCATGCAGGACGTACCGGGCTTTGGCCCCGGCGACGATCCCGAGGAAGAACTGGCCTC
>NZ_JBGSXF010000255.1:0-2991 GCF_041751555.1 Persicitalea sp.
ACGTTCAGCGTCGATGGCAAGTACGCCTACCCTTCCACGGGCGACGTCATCGACGTAAAGACCCGCCGCACCGTGGCCACGCTGGAAGACGCCGACCACAACGCCGTGCAAAGCGAGAAGATGGTGGAGATTCATTTCCAGAACGGCAAGGCTGTGGCAATGGGGGATCAGTTTGGGATTGGGGGCGTGCGGTAGTACTTGTTCACTTTACCCTTCAATCACTCGACGTAAAAACCGAAATGATTTTTGTAGTCCTTAATGTAAAGTGGGTAAATTTCAGCAATCCGGTTATTCTCCGCTTGAAGCTTCAACCTGGCTCCCAGGAGGTGATCTCCCAGCATACACACCCCTTTTGGTAATGTCGCACCCATGTCCAGTTCCATCAGCGCAGGATAAAGTTCATAGGCGCCTTTCTTTTTGGCTATAAACCGAACATCCAACTCCCAAAAACCCTTTCTGGGCAGGCAATTGAATAAATACTTGTCCTTCTGCTCGCCAATTAACACTGATGTCTTGAAATATTGCTCAAAAACGTTGTAGATACTCGTGTCTATCGCAAAGACCGACTCGCCCGTCGTGTTTTGCGGCGATGCCGTCGTGAGCCTAAGCAACAAAGTCAGTTTGTCTCTTACCAACACTCCCTGTTTGCCGACAGAGTCATAGAAATACTGATTCAGCTTGACCTTCACGAACAGGGTGTCGCCGCCAATATGCAGGGGCGACTTGGCAGTCCGCACGTGAATGTCCTGATAACCGAATTTGTATATTTGCTCGACATACTCGTCGCAAAGTTTATCCAGGAAAGCCCTTATTTGGGGCGGCGTGCAGCTTGCCAGAATCACGGGAAACATCGCGATTAAAAGAAAACCAGTGATTTTTTTCATAGCCTGTCACCGTTTTAGAAAGCCGTTTTTAGGAATCTTGAATGACCTGTATGAAAACACCTGGGTTTCGCTAAGGCCAGTTTGCCAACATCATAAGTTTTTGATTTATTGGGTTTTGGAACAAAAATACGCGATTTTATGAGAAGGCCAAGTTTTGTTTCCAAAACGGTAAAGAATCGTACGCCAGGCTTTCGGAGACATTGGGGAGTGGTTTTTCTTTCGTGGGAATAGGTAGTTAAATTAGCTTTTGTTTTTCTGAATACCACTAGTTTAGATTGGGTTCGGGAGTAAATTGAGGTGTAGGAAACTCTAAACAACTACAATGATAAAATCAGATGAAAAACTGGGTAAGCACGGGATGGAGATGGGTACTTGGGTTACCACTTTTGTTGGCCGGAATTCCGCCTGAAGCGACACTGCCACCACCTAACATTCTCTGGGTGACGGTCGAAGATATTTCTCCCATGTTAGGAGTCTATGGCGATCCGAACGCGACCACCCCGCATCTCGATGCCTTCTCCAAGCGAAGTGTTCGCTTTACCAACGCCTTTGCGACGGCCCCGGTCTGTTCGCCTTCCCGCTCCTGCATCATCACGGGTTATCACGGCTCGTCTTTGGGTACCCAGCACCTGCGTTCGGAGGCTTCGATCCCGGAGACAATCCGCCCATTTCCGAAATATCTGCGCGAGGCAGGGTACTTTACCAGCAACAATGTCAAGGAAGACTACAATTTCATCGATAATACTATTTGGGACAATTCCTCCCGACAGGCCCACTGGCGGCAAAGGGAAGAAGGGAAGTCGTTTTTCAGCGTTTTCAACCTTATGCTCACCCACCAGTCCGGGATTTTTGGCGACGATGCACAATACGAGCAGCGAATCAAGGCGTTTCTGCCTTTTATCACCCGAACTTCCCCGGAAGCTATTCAACTCCCGCCTTACTATCCCGATACGCCCGAAATCCGCAAATTGTGGGCGCGTTACTATACCAACGTGAGCATCGTGGATTACCAGTTTTCCCAATTTTTGCAAGAATTGGAAGAGGATGGCCTGAGCGATAATACCATCGTGTTTTTTTACTCCGATCACGGCACGGGAATGCCCCGGCACAAAAGGAGTTTGTACGATTCAGGTATGAAGATTCCTTTTATGGTACACATTCCCGAAAAATACGCCGGAAAGTACCCTTTCAAGCCCGGGACGCTCAACAATGATTTCGTTACTTTTCTGGACCTGGCCCCCACCGTATTGGATATTGCGGGCATCAAACTACCCGCTGGCTACGCCGGAAAGCCCATTTTTGATTCGGGGGAGATAAAGTCCAGGGAGTATATCTACGGCGCTTCGGACCGCGTCGATGAAGGCTTCGAAATGGCCCGCTCCATTCGGACCAAGCAGTACCTGTACATCCGAAACTACCTGCCTCACTTGCCGCTGATTCAGCCCAACTGGTACACCGATCAGTCGGAAATCATGAGAGCCTTGACCCAGGCCAGGAATTCTCCCGACCTCACTCAGGCCCAAAAGACTATGTTTGCCCCAACCCGGCCCGTGGAGGAACTCTACGATGTCGTGCGAGATCCCCACCAACTCCATAACCTTGCATCCGAAAAGCGTAATGCGGGTTTGATCCGGAAAATGAGGAAAACTTTACGGCAAGAAATCCTTAAAAATCACGATACTGCTTTTGCTCCCGAACCCGAGTTGTTCCGCCTTTCCCGAGGCACCACGCCTTTTGAATTTTCGCAGGACCGGGCAAAGTACCCGTTGCCCGAATTGATGAAGGTCTGCGATTTGATGCTGAAAACCGATTTGACCGAAAAAGACCTCACCCCGTATTTGACCCACCAAAACGGCCTGGTTCGGTACTGGGCGGTAGTGGCCGCCCGCCAGATGGACAACACCAAAAACGCGCTCAAACCCCAGCTCCAAAAACTCCTGCGCGACGAGGTGCCGACGGTGCAGATAGAGGCCGCCAAATTGCTCGCCGAACAAGGCGACACTCAGGGCGTGAACCTCATTGTTAGTCATTTGCAGTCCGACGATAGCCCTCTGGTGCTGTACGCCGCGCGGGCTTTGCAGGATTTGGCCTTACGCTACGGCGTAAA
>NZ_JBGSXF010000256.1:0-15321 GCF_041751555.1 Persicitalea sp.
GAACGCAAAGGCTTTGCCTGGGGAAATGATATTCGGTACGAAGAAGTACAAGATGGGGAGCATCACCCAAGTACATGGGCAAAAGTTTTTCCAGATTTCCTACATTGGGTAATGAAGATGAAATCTTGAATTTACATCAAATTTATAAGCTTTATGAAACGAATACTTCTTGCGCTGTTCCTGTTTATTCTGACTCACTCAGCCTTTTCCCAAGGCGTCGGACGCATTGAGATTGCCCTACCGACATTTGCCAAAACCGCCACCCTCGATGGCCGATTGCTGGTTTTTCTTTCCACTAAAGAAGGAGCTGAGCCGCGTTTTCAAATCAGTGATGAGGTGGACTCTCAGCAGATGTTCGGTATGGACGTGGAGGGCGTTCGTCCTGGCCAAAGCGTAGTTTTCGATATGAAATCTGCTGGCTATCCCAAGGCCTCATTCGATGAAATCCCGGCGGGGGATTATTTCGTTCAGGTTTTGATGCACAAATACGAGACCTTCAAACGCAGTGACGGTAAAACGGTGAAGTTGCCTATGGATCGAGGCGAAGGGCAGAATTGGCGTTCCGCGCCGGGAAACCTCTATTCAAAGCCGATCAAAATTCGCTTTGATCCCAAATCTGGCAAGAGCGTAAGGCTCAAACTCGATCAGGTCAATCCTGAACTGGGTGATCCGGCCAAGAAGCAGACGAAGTACATCAAGTACATTAAGATTAAGTCCGAGAAGCTGAGTAAGTTCTGGGGGCGCGATATGCATTTGGCCGCTTGGGTACTTTTACCAGAGGGTTTCGACGAACATCCCGAAGCTAAATATCCTCTCTGCCTCTTTCATGGACACTTTCCCGCAGAATTTAGTGGATTCAGCGAAACCCCACCGCCCGCTGATATGGATACCTCCTCCTACTCGGCGCGATTCGGGATTTACGGCTATAACAAGATTGTAGCGCAAGAGGCCTACAATATGTATAAGAAGTGGGCAAGTCCGAATTTTCCTCGCTACCTGGTGGTCGAAATACAGCACGCTAATCCCTTTTATGACGATTCCTACGCAGTAAATTCAGCCAACATCGGTCCCTACGGCGACGCGATCATGTACGAATTGCTCCCCGAAATCGAACGCCAGTTCCGAGGAATTGGGCAAGGTTGGGCGAGATTCACCTACGGCGGTTCCACGGGCGGCTGGGAGGCGTTGGCCGCGCAGATATTTTATCCCGATGAGTTTAACGGTTGCTTCGCCGCCTGTCCCGACCCAATTACTTTTGAGGCGTACACAATGGTTAACCTATATAAGGATAAGAACGCCTATTACTGGGACGGGCCGTTCAAGAAAACGCCTCGCCCCGGCAAGCGAAACTATCTGGGTGAAATGCTTTGTACTTTGGAAGACATGAATAGGAGGGAGGCCGTACTTGGAAGCAAGGGGCGCTCAGGTGATCAATGGGATATTTGGCAGGCAGTATATTCGCCCGTTGAGAATGACGGTTATCCTAAACCCATTTGGAACAAGAAAACGGGCATCATCGACCCGGCTGTGGCTCAATACTGGAAGGAGAACTATGACCTGATGCACATCCTCAAGCGCGACTGGAAAACTCTTGGCCCCAAGCTGACGGGGAAAATTCACATCTACTGCGGCGACATGGACAACTACTACCTCAACAACGCGGTCTATCTAATGGAAGACTATCTAAAAACTACCCGCTCACCCAACTACTACGGTGAAGTGGACTATGGCGACCGCGCCGAACACTGCTGGAACGGAGACCACACCCAACCTAACTATATCTCTCGTCTTCGCTACAATACTATGTACCTACCTAAAATATTGAAACGTATCGAGACTTCTGCGCCGAAAGGGGCGGATTTGACGAGCTGGCGATATTGATTTGGAGTCAGTGATTGTCAGATGGGTCGCCCGGCGATTGGTAAATATTTTTTACTTGGACATTCCCTTATTCCAAATTGGTCAGAAAGGCCATAGTATCTACCCCATCCGCAAAATCGTCCAGCCCCGGTGATTGGGCCTGACCGAAGGGGACAGCGCCGGGAATTTTTTCAGGATCGGCAACGATGCATTGGATCTTTTCATTCTGGGTGTCGAGTTCGGCTATTAGCTGCGGCAGAGAATCGTAGCTTTCGTAGTACACCACGCTGAGTGGAGATATAATTGCCTCACTTTCGGTGAACATCAAAAAGCCATTGTCGTAGTGCGGCGTTCCGTTGACTAGGAGGATAGAGCGATTGTATTCGTAGTTGTTGAAGTACTTGTGGTGGTTGGCGTAAAATGAGCGCTTGCTTTCCAGCGCTTCGTATAACTTGGAAAAATCGTATCCCGCTGGGACGTATAATTTTGAAACGTTTCGGCACCCCAAGCCGAAATAGGTGAGAATGTCGCCACCGAGCGCTGTTAGTACTTCCGATGATTCATCGCCTTCAATGATGGATACGGCGTTGCGGTTCTTACGAATTATGTGAGGTTTTTTCGCAAAGTAATACTCAAAGTAGCGCGCGGTGTTATCGCTTCCCGTGGCAATGTAGGCATCGGCCTCGTTGATTCGTTCTACGAACTGAATCTCTTCTTTGAAGTTCGGTTCCACCTTCTTTAATGTCTCCAGCATGAAAAGAATGAGTGGTGTGTCATCTTTACTGACCTTGGCCATAAGCTTATGTCCGCTCAATAAGACGCACAAAGCGTCGTGAAAACCTACTGCCGGTACGTTTCCTGCCATTACCACGCCTACTTTTCTGGGAGCGTCCACCTCAGGGTATTTATTTAGGAACTGCGTGAGCTTGTCAAAATTCAGATAGTTTTCAGCAATTTTTTGGAGAGAAAGCAGGGTATTTTCAGGGATAAACCACCCATTTCTGCCCCTGGCCATCTTCGCTACTTCCTGCAACTCTATCGAATTTATAGGGTTTATTAGATATTCACCTAATTGTGCAAACGCTTTTATCCTCTTGTTTCTATCAATCATTCTAAATATTATCTGTATAGTTCAAAGGGCATAGAATTTTAACCACAATCTAATTGGTGAGAAACTAAAAATAATTATATTTGTTGGTTCCAATAAGTGAAGGTCGAACAAATATAAACAATCCGACGAGCATGGCTATAATGATCACCGACGAATGCATCAACTGTGGTGCCTGCGAACCCGAGTGCCCCAACACCGCTATCTACGAAGGTGGCGTAGAGTGGGCTTGGGGCGATGGCACTAGTCTCGACGAAGTCGATTTTGGCGATGGCACCGTGGTAAGCGGCAAAGAAAAACAGGTTCCTGTATCAGATGAATTTTATTATATAGTTTCAGACAAGTGTACTGAGTGCATGGGTTTTCACGAAGAGCCGCAGTGCGCGGCAGTCTGCCCTGTAGATTGCTGTATCCCCGATCCTGAACATGAGGAAGAGGAAGATACCTTGTTGGCAAAGAAAGCTTGGATGCACGACGAATAGAATTATCTACCACTTACAGTGTGAAAGGCCCGCGATTGCGGGCCTTTTTTTTGGTCATATCTTTAAGTACTACTAAATAACAACTATGAAATTTTTCAGAATATAACTACGAAAATAATATTTTGTACTATTTCATACAATTTTGTGTTAGTCAAGATTTGCCAAATTTTCTAGTGACTACATATAGTACTCCCGAATATTGAAATAGTAGCGAAATGTTATATTTTTTGATGATTCTTGAAATTTTATCTCAATTTAAATAAGAATTTATTTGATCTTATTCTTTAATAGCCAATATTTGCCATATGAACGAGTAGTAATCCTCTTAATAACCAAACAAAATAAAATTATGAAGAAAGTATATTTCACAGTATTATCTGCCATGATTCCATTTTTGGGTTTTGCCAAGAATGATGGTCCAGGGGACGACGAGAAAAAGAAGCCTGTTACGGTAGATGTGAAGATGACTATGGAGGCCAAAGCCGACGAGGATACGAAGAGTCCCTTTACGTTTTCCGGCTACCTGGATTCCTATTACATTGGGAATTTTAACCGGCCGTCTGACCGCTCTAATTCGGGGGTAGCCAATGCACGTGCTTTCGACATCACTTCCGGCCAGTTCCAAATTGGCCTCGTGCAAACCAAGATGGTCTATGCCAACGACAAGTCGGAGGCAGTGGTAGACCTAACCTTCGGTCCCAACGCCGACTTGGGAAACTACGGCAATTTGGTGAGTGTGCTTGATCCTAGCTACACGGGTATGGCGCTGGCAATCAAACAAGCCTACTTTACCTACAATTTTACCGACAAATTCTCGATGACCGCCGGGCAATTCGGTACACACATCGGCTACGAGGTGATCGACGCGCCCGTGAATTTTAACTACTCACTTTCCAACCTTTTTAATAACGGCCCTTTCTACCACACGGGAATTAAAGGTACCTATGCTTTCTCCGACCGCGCGTCGCTGATGATGGGACTGGTCAATAACGTAGATGGACTGGGCGACAACAACCGTCAAAAAGGCTTTATTAGCCAGCTCTACTTTGCGCCTGTTGCCAACTGGGGCGTGTACCTGAACTACATGGGTAGTAACGAAGCCAGCGTTGACGTACCTGGCGTTCCTCAGGACAAAGCATTTTACAGTATCTTCGACCTAACGACCAGCTACCAGATCACCGAGAAATTTCTACTGGGCCTCAATGCAGCCTACGGTTCCCAGAAGGGCGACTTCCAGGGAGGTGGTGGTCCATCAAGTGCTCAGACATGGGGTGGTGCGGCCGTTTATGCCAACGTAGCCTTGACAGATGCTTTTGGAATAGGTGCTCGATACGAAAACTTTAATAACACCGACGGCCCACGCGGTTTGGTAAATAGCAACGGGGTAGGTACTAAGGTGAACTCCTTCACGCTCACAGGTAATTTTACCCTAGCCGACGGTCACGTATTATTGAAGCCTGAACTTCGAATAGACAGCTATCCTAAATTGGGCGGTTCGGGAGAAACGCAGCAGTTCATGGACGACAATGGCAACTTTACAAATAACAGCCAAACTACATTGGGCATGGCGTTCATCTACGCTTTCTGATTTCACAATAAAAAGTACTCCGACTATTTTGCCAAAGCCAACCCCAAATTTCAGGGATTGGTTTTGGCAAACACCATATACAGCAAAACCTTTTTCTAATATAATCTCTAACTAAAATCAATTGCGCCGTATGCAAAAACCTAACTACGTTCCACTGCTGATTCTTCTTGCAATCAGTTTTCTGGCGGTATTTATGCCCGCCGTACCCGCCAGCATCATTACCGAAGGACTCGATTCAGGCGACATTGCCTGGATGCTCGTCGCTTCCGCGATGGTTCTGCTCATGACGCCCGGACTGGCTTATTTCTACGGAGGAATGGTCAATAACAAAAACGTGATATCCACCATGCTGCAAAGCTTTATCGCCATGGGAGTTATTAGCATTCTCTGGGTGGTGGTAGGTTTTAGCCTGGCTTTCGGTGAGTCGATTGGTGGATTTATTGGTAATCCAATGACCTACTTTATGTTCAGCGGCGTTCTTGAAAGCGCCCCATGGGCATTGGCACCCACCATTCCGCTGGCCTTATTTGCTTTTTTTCAGTTGAAGTTTGCGGTGATCACGCCCGCTTTGGTAACTGGTTCAATGGCCGAGCGCGTCAATTTTCGCTCCTATGTATTGTTCATTGTCCTATTCAGCATGTTCGTCTATGCCCCGCTGGCTCACTGGACCTGGCACCCCGACGGACTACTCTTTAACATGGGCGTCCTTGATTTCGCGGGTGGCACGGTAGTTCATATGTCAGCAGGATGGGCGGCCCTGGCGGGAGCTTTGTATCTCAAGCGTCGGAAGTCGCACGTGGAAGCTAGTGTTTTGCCACCGGCCAACATTCCTTTTGTGCTTTTGGGAACGGGATTGTTATGGTTCGGTTGGTTTGGCTTTAATGCTGGTTCGGCGGTAAGTGCTTCGGCTTTGGCGGTATCGGCTTTTGCGACTACCAACACTGCGGCGGGAGCAGCGGGTATTGCCTGGATTCTGTTCGACGTGGCGCGGGGCAAGAAGGTTTCGGCGCTCGGATTCTGCATCGGAGCCGTAGTCGGTTTGGTGGCTATCACCCCAGCGGCGGGCTTTGTGACCATTCCGGTTTCGATCTTCGTTGGCGTCGTGGCGGCAATGACTAGCAACTACATTGCGCACCTGCGTACTAAATCTACTCTTGACGATACTTTGGATGTATTCCCTTGCCACGGAGTTGGCGGGATGGTCGGCATGATTATGACCGGCATCTTTGCCAACAGCGGTGTGAATAGTGGCGTCGTTGACCAGGGGCTTGCCTATGGAGAAACTACACTATTTTTCAATCATATGATTGCTTTGGTAATGGTCTCAGCATTTGCTTTTGGTATGTCTTTCGCCTTGATGAAGGTGACTGATCTCATTTTGCCACTCCGCGTGTCGGAGGAGGACGAGCGCGTCGGCCTGGACATCAGTCAGCACGACGAATATTTGGTAGAAGCTTAAATATGAGTTATATACCCAACAAAAAAGCCACAGTCTCCTGTGGCTTTTTTGTTGGCTTCCTTCTCAACATTTCTCAATGTATCAATTCAAGAGTTTCATCCACTTCGTAAACCTCAACATAGCCGCTTTCATTAATCCCCATTAAAAATACTTCCTTCATCTCATTAATGAGCAAAGGGTCGTATTGAGCCGAGATTCGCACGTAGTTTTCGGTGAACCCCTGCATCATGCCTCCTTGCACGTCTTCCTCGAACAAAACGGTGCGCGTCGTATCTAACTGTGATTCATAAAATGCCCGTTTTTTCTTTTCAGAGAGTATGTGCAGCATTCGAGATCGTTCAGCCCGTTCCTTTTTTGGGACTGTTGGCCGGATATTCAGTGCCTCGGTATTGGGTCTCTCCGAGTAGGTGAACACATGCAGGTAAGAAATATCGAGTGAATTTAAGAAATCGTAACTTTTCAAAAACTCCTCTTGCGTTTCGCCTGGATGCCCTACGATTACGTCGACGCCGATGCAGCAGTCAGGCATCAGGGATTTTATTTTCTCGACGCGTTCTTGGTACAACTCCCGGCGGTAACGGCGACGCATGAGGCCCAGAATTTCGTTGGAGCCAGATTGCAGAGGAATATGGAAATGTGGTACGAAACGCTGAGAGCCGGCTACGAACTTTATGATTTCGTCGGTGAGTAAATTAGGTTCGATAGAAGAGATGCGGAAGCGTTCAATTCCCTCTACTTTGTCCAGCGACTTGATCAATTCCAGGAAATTCGATTGGCGAACCCCGTTTTGAATCCCGAAATCGCCGATATTCACGCCGGTGAGTACAATTTCTTTCACTCCCCGCTCAGCGATTTGCCGTGCAGCCGTGACCACATTAAAAACACTGTCGGAGCGACTTTTCCCCCGCGCCAAAGGAATCGTGCAGTAGGTACAGGGGTAGTCACACCCATCTTGCACTTTCAAAAATGTACGAGTACGGTCATTAAGCGAATAGGAAATATGGTAGTCTATCGCTTCTTCGATAGGCGAGGCTAGTACTTTTGCCGTAGGCGCAGTCAAATCTTTCTGGAAAGTACCCAATAATTCTACTAACCTGAATTTTTCGGCAGCCCCCAAGACGGCGTCTACGCCGGGAATTTCTGAAATCTCCTTTGGTTTTAGTTGTGCGTAACACCCGATGATGGCCACGTAGCCGTCGGGATTAATTTTCTGTGCCTCCCGAACAACTTTCCGGCATTTCTTGTCAGCATTTTCGGTGACGGAACAGGTATTGATGATGAAAATATCAGGTGTTTGATTGAACTCGACCTTTTCATAACCCTTTTGCTCAAACATGCGTGAAATGGATGAGGTTTCCGAATAATTTAATTTACACCCCAGCGTATAGAAAGCTACTCGCTTCATTTTCAATAGTTTTTCATTAATTTTGTTTGGCAAAGGTACGTTTTAACAGGCAAATTTTGAAGCATTTCACGCCCCAACTACCCACTAGACTACTAGGCTTTTTCATTTTGGTGAAAATCTTATTTATTTAATCAAATGCCTCGTAAATTTGGCCCATAATTTTTATCAAAAATCTGGTAAACAACTAAATATCCCTATGAATCCCGGTTTCGATCCTGAAGAAATTGCCCAATTAAAAAAAGAATGCAAGGCCGAAGGCACAAATTTCATCTATGTTGAAGATGGGTTTGAAGAAGACGAAGAGGAGAACAATGAACATGCCCACGTCCAGTTCATTGGTTTCAAAAATGACCGGGAGGTCATTTACGATGCCCTGATTTACACGCTACGCTTGCACCACGCTACCAAAGTTTATGATCTGGCTTTGGAGCGGGTTCAAAAGCAAATGCCCGGTTACGTGTCGCCTGACGAACGCAGCATCGACGCCCCCGAAGACTCCGAAAAAGACGAGGAGGCCGAACTACTCTTGACCGAATTCATCGAAGAAATTGAGGAAGATGAAGAAATGAAAGTTTCTGAACACGTAGAAGTCGACACAGACTTCGAGTATGGTATTGGGTTGGAAGTAGGGCTTAATCGAGATGAAATCACGGTTAAAACAATCGATGATTTCATAGCGCATTTCAACGCTGACCGATTGAAACTTGATAAAGACGTTTACTCCTTTCGGAGTAGTGAAGAAGAAGATGGGTACTAAGAACCCTTGATCTATAAGGCAAAAAGCCATCGGAATGTCCCGATGGCTTTTTGATTTACCTTAGTGGTATCGACTTTGATTATGTTCGGAAAGAACTATACCTCAGCCGTTTTTACCGTCTTGATGATCCGAGCTGCGACCTTGTAAGGATCGGCTGCGGAATTTGGACGACGATCTTCAAGCCAGCCTTTCCAACCACGCTCAACAGTAGCGATAGGAATACGAATGGATGCCCCGCGGTCAGAGATACCGTAGCTAAACTGATCGATAGACTGCGTTTCGTGTAAGCCAGTAAGGCGCTTGTCATTGTCGGCACCATACACTTCGATGTGTTCTTTAATGTAAGGTTCGAAAGATTGACAAATTTTATCATACGTCTCTTTATTGCCAGCCGTGCGAAGTATGGAATTGGAAAAGTTGGCGTGCATACCCGAACCGTTCCAGTCGGTAGCACCCAGAGGTTTGCAATGCCAGTTGATGGCAACATCGTAGGTTTCACCAATTCTTTCCAGCAGATAGCGGGCTACCCAAATCTGATCGCCAGCGTCTTTTCCGCTTTTTGAGAAAATCTGGAACTCCCACTGTCCGGCTGCCACCTCAGCGTTTATTCCCTCGACATTTAGGCCAGCTTCCAGACAAACATCCAAATGCTCTTCTACGAGATCACGACCGAAGGCATTTTTAGCACCTACTCCACAATAATATGGTCCTTGGGGGGCGGGGTAACCATTTGATGGAAAGCCCAGCGGTAAATTAGTTTCGGGATCCCACAGAAAGTACTCCTGTTCAAATCCAAACCAAAAGTCGTTGTCATTATCTGAAATTGTGGCTCGGGCATTTGATTCGTGCGCGGTGCCATCGGCGTTCATTACCTCACACATAACAAGGTAAGCTTCTTTCCGCTGTGGATCGTTGCAGATAAAAACGGGTTTCAGAAGGCAATCCGATGACCGTCCCACAGCTTGCTGAGTAGAAGAACCATCGAACGACCAGATGGGACAATCTTCGAGTTTGCCGCTAAAATCTGGCTCAATTTTTGTTTTGCTGCGTAAGCCCTGTGTTGGTTTAGAACCATCCAACCAAATGTACTCGAGTTTCGCTTTAGACATAATTCTGATAAAAAAGGGATTATTGATTTGATTAATGACTACGCTACAATAATACGGGATATAGTTAATTTTATAAAATATAGTTTAACAAAAAATCAATATTACCAATACAAAATTGGGCTTATTGTAATATTTGTAGTTTTCTTTATGATATTTTACTACTTCCTGAGATTAACTGTGTATTACAAAAGAGCCTTATCTTGACGCAACGATAGATTATTACATCTATTCCCCGGCTACCAGTAGTTGAAATTCTATTAAATTATTTTTGATTTTCTAATTTTGATCAGGTCAAATCCACTGATTTGTGATAGTTTAGAAAGTCACGATTATTAGTAATGTTCAATTTCTATATACATCATGAATATATTTTACCAGCCAGATAACACTAAAAATTTTCTGGAAGGTGAAGAGGCGCAGCACTGTACGAAGGTGCTACGGATGCGCGTCGGAGACGAGCTAACGATTACGGATGGCAGGGGAAAGAAGAGCATTGGAACACTTTCCGAAATCTTACGGAATCGCTGCACTTTTGAAGTACATAGTTTAGAACAACTACCCCCTCTGCCATACGAAATTGAAATGGCGATATGCCCCACGCGGAAAGCGGAACGTAACGAGTGGATGGTAGAAAAAATGACCGAAATGGGCGTACAGAGGATAAATTTCATGATGTCGGAGCACACGCATCGTCCGACGACAATGCGCGTGGTTAACATGGAGCGACTCAACAGAATCGCGCTATCGGCAATGAAGCAATCACAACAGTACTATTTGCCTGAGATAAATTTTTTCTCGTCGATTGAAAAGTTTTTTGAGCAAAATGCAGCGGAAGTACGTTGTATAGCCTACGTGGAAGAAAGCGTTAGCAATCGCCACCTATTTCAAGAAATAGGAAATCAGGATTCTGTGTCAATTATGATAGGGCCGGAAGGCGATTTTAGTACTTCTGAGATACAGTTAGCGCTTGACCAACATTACGTTCCAGTATCACTAGGTGCTACCAGATTGCGAACCGAAACAGCAGCGGTTCTCGCCTGCCATAGTGTACATTTGGCTAAGTCGCGGTACGATGTCGCTTTTCAAGCAAACTGAAAAAGGAGAATACTGGCAGCGTATTTGAACAACATCCCTCAACCGATTGTACTTTACATCTATATGAAGCATAAATTAACCCATCTCATCTTTTTCTCCTTACTGCTGGGCATTGGGCCTTTGATGGCCCAGTCTTCTTTCAAAATAGCAAAACTCAAATACGGCGGTGGCGGCGACTGGTACGCCAACAAAACGGCGTTGCCCAATCTGATTAAGTTCTGTAATGCCCAAATGAAGATGAACATTTACTCCGAAGAAGACGTGGTGGAAGTAGGTAGTTCGGATATTTTTCAGTACCCCTTTGTACACATGACGGGTCATGGCAATGTAGTTTTTACTGATTCTGAGGCTAAGAATCTAAGAAACTATCTGATTTCGGGTGGATTCTTACACATTGACGACAACTACGGACTCGATAAGTTCATCAGGCGTGAAATGAAGAAAGCCTTTCCCGAGCTGAGCTTTATCGAGCTTCCCTACAACCATCCCGTTTACCATCAGAAATATAATTTTCCAGATGGCTTACCTAAAGTACACCTGCACGACGAGAAGCCACCGCAAGGGTTCGGATTGATATATCAAGGCCGGTTGGTATGCTTCTACTCATATGAAAGTGACCTGGGTAATGGCTGGGAGGATCAAAGCGTTTACAATGACCCCGAGGAAAAACGACAGCAAGCCTTACGGATGGGTGCCAATCTACTAGATTACGCCCTCACGGTTTTTTAGGGAATTTCCGGAAAATTTGTCTTATGAGAAAAATCATAAAATTTTTCGCCGTTTTACCTCTATTTTTGCCTCGGTAAATATCATTATTCGATCAATCATTTTATTTTCATCTATATCTCATCTTTCACAACTCATAATTAATTTCATGTACGCAGTTATTGCCGCTTTCGTTGGCCATTGGTACCTTTCACTATTTTGCCAAACTTTCTTCTTGCATCGTTATTCCGCCCACAAAATGTTCAAAATGAACAAATTTTGGGAAAGATTCTTCTATCTGCTTACCTATTTGTCACAAGGGTCATCGTATCTTAGTCCGAGAGCCTACGCCATTCTGCATCGAATGCACCACGCTTTTAGTGATACCGAAAAAGATCCTCACTCGCCCCATCATACCAAGAACATTTTCTCGATGATGTGGGAAACAAAAGACATCTACAATGCGGTTTTGAATCGTAAGCGCGCTATCGAAACCCGTTTCGAGCGTAACTACCCCGAGTGGAATTTCATTGAGAACCTGGGTGATTCCTGGGCCTCACGATTGGGTTGGATTGTCCTCTACACAGTTTTTTATGTGTTGGCTTACGTTTACCTGGATATGCATTGGGTTTTCTTTTTCCTCTTGCCCATCCATTTTTTGATGGGACCTATTCATGGGGCAATCGTCAATTGGAGTGGTCACAAGTATGGGTATCAGAACTTCGACAACCAGGATAAGTCTAAAAACTCATTGATTTTCGACGTGTTGATGATGGGTGAGTTATTTCAGAATAATCACCACAAGCGCCCCAACTCCATCAACTTCGGCTCTAAATGGTTTGAGTTCGACCCGACTTATCCAGTGATCAAAATGCTGGACAAGGCAAAGATTATTCAGATTAGAAAGCACGATTAGTTTTTAAGTGTTGAAAAACTACCACGAAAAAGGGGCCGCTCGATCGAGCGGCCCCTTTTTCGTGTAAAAAAAACTTTGGCAGATGTTGCTTACACCTGCCAAGTTTGGTTATTAACACCACAAAAAATATAGAATCTATTTTCCCGGAGGAAACCGAATGGGTCGGTTGTATATCTGTCCAGGGTTCAGGCTATCAGCCTTGCAATACAAAATAACATTGCAATACTTAGAATGGCGTTAATATAAAATTAGAATATGCTTAGAAATGGATGAAATCTAACACGAAGCGTGTGCCCGTAGGTAGATTGGGGTGAATTGTGATGGTGCCGTTATGAAGTTTGATGATTCGCTCTACCAAAGAAAGTCCTATACCCGACCCTTTTACGTTGGCGGTATTCATGCCCCGGTAGAAGGGCTGGAATATAAGGCTTTGGTCTTCGGCAACGATACCCTTACCCGAATCCGAAAAATCAATTCTGATACTTTTTTCTGTGGCTACCAACTGCACCAATACGGAATGATCGTCCGAGAACTTGCAGGCATTTTCCATTAGATTGATAAAAGCCGTCCGTAGCAGCGTAGCATTGCCGATGATCTCCAACCAGGCATCATCCTCTGGTAGTTCCTCTATTGAATAGAGAATTTTATAGGACTTGTTTGCTTGCGATAGATTCGTTCGAGTATCCCATAGAATTTCGTCAAGGCGTACTCGGTCGGTAAGCATCTCGCGCTGATTCTCGCTCACCTGAGCAAGTTCCATCAACGAGTTCGACAACTGGGATAACTCCTGAATGTCTTCCAGGACGGAACTGATTGTGGATTGATATTCTTCCTTGCTTCGTTCCTTTAGTAAACTGACCTCCAGCTGAGAACTTATTTTTGTCAAAGGGTTCTTTAATTCATGGGATACATTGGCAATGAACGTCTTTTGTATTCTGAAAGCGTACTCAATGCGATCCAGAAGTTTGTTGAAGGTGGTAGTCAGGCGGCCGATTTCATCTTGCTGGTTGGGAACATCAAGCCGGGTGCTGAGATTTTGGGGCAAAATACCTTCAACCTCGTTCATCACCCGTGAAATAGGAAGGAGCGCTCGCTGCGAAAAAACTAGTCCCGCGAAGGCGACGATCGCCGTTACGGAAAGAAAAATCACCGCCAGCATCGTCCTAAGGTTGTCGAGGTTGGCTTGCCCGTATAAATCCTGAGCTCCTAACACAACTACCGTATTGCCGAAGGCATATTTGTTGTAAATGCCGACAACATAGTACTCACCGTCCTTGTAACGTATTTGAGCGGAGCGACGGATTTCGTTCAGCCAGTAGTTGGAAACGTGGATTGAAAGCGAATCGGTGTTGGTGTAAATGAGCCGATTGCGTTCGTCAAAGATTAAGATGCTCTCGTTGTAGATCAGATTACGATTCGAGCGGTCGAACACTTTTAACAACTGAGGGTCGATCTGCGGTTGATTGAGAAGTTCAGCAGAAGAAACCGCCTTAGAACGTAGACGGTCGTAAAAGTCCTCGACAGTATTTAGGTAGGTGAAGTAAAATATTGCCAGGAATGATACCACCAAAATACCGCTTACGAGCAGACCGAATTGAATCGTAAGGCGAGTACGGATTTGCATAGTTCATTCAGTCCTTAATACATATCCCATACCAAACTGGGTATGGATGAGTTTCTCTGGAAAATCCCGGTCAATTTTTTTTCGCAAATAATTCACATAAACTTCGATGACATTTGTTCCCGAATCAAAGTCGATTTCCCAAACCTGCTCGGCGATTTCAGCTTTGGAAATTACGCGCCCCTGATTGCGAATCAGGTACACCAGCAAGTTAAACTCACGGGCTGTCAAATCAATTTTCTGTTCAGCACGGTGAACAGTCTTAGCATCCATATTTACCTCTAAGTCGGCAAATCTCATTATTTGTGCCGTTTGGTTCACCGAACTACCTCGCTTTGTAAGAGCTCGTACTCTCGCCAATAATTCTTTAAATTCAAAGGGCTTTACTAGATAATCGTCGGCACCAGCGTCAAATCCTACAACTTTATCGTCGGTAGTACCGAGTGCTGTTAGCATCAGAATCGGGGTTTGGTTACCGCTTTTTCTCAGCTCTTTGCACAACTCGACGCCGTTAAGTCCTGGCATGATGATGTCGCTTACAATTAGATGATAGCTGTTTCGCATGGCCAACTGCCTTCCTATCAGTCCATCATAGGCCACATCCACCGCGTAGCCATTCTCCTCAAGTCCTTGTTTGAGGGACTGGACGGTCTTCGGCTCGTCTTCGATCAGGAGAAGATTCATATTTTGGGGAGAAACATCTCACGAATCTCACGCCAGTTGGCTACGCGCGGGTAGGCGGTTTCGTGACGATTGTGCGGGGCTGAATACAAAATGCCTTTTCCGGTAAAGGAAAGCATGTTTTTGATGTGATCGTCGATAAGGTAATCAGAGGCTATGACACTTTTGTCGCCACAGAAAACGATATTTGACCAGGGAATAAACGGGAAGTGCGTTTGCAGCCAGTCGTACTTCTCCCGAAATGAATTGGGGAATTCGAGTGCTGCGGTAGCAACATAAATCTCATAATACTGAGAGAGCTCCTTTACAGTCTCTACTGCGCCCTCCATCACCGGGATATCCTTGAAAAAACCCGTCTGATGAATGTAGGAAAACATTTTCTTCATTTGCTTGGGGTGCAGTAAATCTTTAAAAGACTCTCGGCGGTAGTCTTCGTAAAGGTGGTTCGGGCCAAATTCTTTTAGAGCATAGTCGATCAGCTTGCCATTTGTGTCGGCCAGCACGTCGTCCATATCGAGAGTTATTCTTAGCATTA
>NZ_JBGSXF010000257.1:0-3121 GCF_041751555.1 Persicitalea sp.
CATCTTCTGATCCAGCGCAAGCACGTCGGACGGGTGACCAATACGGCCCCACGAGATATCCGTGATATGCAGTAGACCGTCCACGCCACCGAGGTCAATGAACGCACCAAAATTGGTCATGTTCTTGATGATACCTTCCAATACCTGACCTTTCTCGAGGTTGTTGAGAATCAACTGGCGTTGTGCTTCCAGATCTTTCTCGATCAATATCTTGTGCGAAACTACTACGTTGTCGTTGGCGTGGTTTATTTTCACCACTTTCACTTCCATGCGCTTGCCGACGAACACATCGAAGTCACGGATAGGCTTCACGTCGATCTGCGAACCGGGTAGGAACGCTTCGATACCATAAACATCTACGATCAGACCGCCCTTGGTGCGGCGCTTCACAGTAGCGTCCATTACTTTATCGCCGTCGAACGACTCCTGAATATTGTTCCAGGCGGTGATGACTTTCGCCTTCTTGCGCGATAGGATCAACTGTCCGTTGGCGTCTTCCTGGGTCTCTACGTAAACCTCCACCTCATCGCCGATTTTCAGATCGGGCAGGTCGCGGAATTCGTTGGACGACACGATGCCGTCGGACTTAAAGCCAATGTTCAAAATCACTTCACGGTCGGTAATACCTACCACCACACCTTTCAACACCTCTTTCTCCTCGATAGTAGAAACCGTGTCGCCGTACATTTCTTCCAGCCGCGTGCGATCTGAATCAGAATAGCCCGTACCGAAGCCCTTGTCGTCAGCCGTGTCCCAATTGAAATCAGGAACAACTAAATCTTTCTTAATTTTTGCCATAAATAATGAGAAGAACCGCCCTGAAATACATCAGCCCCTGGACGAATGGGCTGAAATTGATGAAAAAACAAACATTTTTTTTGGAAAACAGACCGCAAAGGTAGCGTTTTTTCGCAAACAAAAGCTTCTGGCGAAAAAAACGGAGATTTTGGATTTCGGACGCTGGACGCCCGACGTTAGACATTGATGCGCTGGGATAGTTGGATTCGAATCCAATTGCTCCGGCGGATCAGTCCATTATCCAAAATCCATCGTCTAATAAATCAGTAAGCGGGTTCCTTCGCCCCCAAGTAAGGTAGCCATCCCTCATCCACCGTTCCGGAAAGATCCCGAATGAACATCAGGAAAGACGGGCGGAAAGGCCGCTGCCGGAGCGGCATGGCGGCTTCTTCAGGAGTGTAGTCACCTTTGCGCGAGTTGCAGCGCTTGCAGGCTGTGGCCAGATTGTCCCAATTGGTTTTGCCACCACGCGATTTCGGGAGCACATGGTCCAGCGTCAGGTTGTCGTGGGTGCCGCAGTACTGGCAGCGGTTGCCATCACGCTTGAAGATGTTCTGGCGGGTCATCATTACGCCCCGATAAGGAAGGTGGATGTAGCGGCGCAGCCGCACCACGGTAGGCATAGGATAGGATTCGCTGACCGTGCGTAACACATGGGTAGGGGAGTGAGCGACCATGTCAGCCTTTTGCATATACACCAACAGGAAAGCCTTCGGTACGGAACATACACTCAACGCACTATAATCTTGATTGAGGACCAAAACTCTCCTGCCCATGGGGTTTGCTAGGTAAATCTTTGCGGCAATTTATAAAAATATACCTCATTCTAACTCCAAATGGACTTTAAATGTTAGTAAACTTTTGCAGGGAGCATTAAATCAATACCCCGATCGGTCAGTTTCGCGCTTGATGTCGCGCTCCTTGATAGAATCTCGTTTATCGTAAAGCTTTTTGCCTTTGGCTAAAGCGATTTCCATTTTGGCCAGGCCGCGCTCGCTGGTAAACAGCCGCGTGGGAATAATGGTTAGTCCCTGATCTTTCATATTTTCGGCCAACTTGCGGAGTTCCCGCTTCGTCATCAGTAGCTTACGGTCGCGGATAGGGTCGTGGTTGTAGTGTGTGCCTTCAGTGTAGGGCGAAATGTGCAAACTACGCACAAACAACTCATCGTCCATGAAGAGACAGTAGGCGTCCTGAAAATTGACCTTTCCCTGTCGTATGGACTTGATCTCGGTACCCGTCAGCACCATACCCGCCGTGAAAGTATCGAGGAAGAAATACTCGAACGAAGCGCGCTTGTTCTTGATATTGACCTTTTTATTTATTTTGTCAGACATACATGTGGTGCGGACTAACAGTCCGTATTTGAATATTCTTTGTTTCTAGCAAAACCCAGCTTCTAAAAAGAAGCAAACAAAGGTACCTCATTCGAAAACGCTATGCCAATTCACAAAAAGATCAGACAACTCCCAACCGTGGCCTTGCTTTCTGCCACCCTCCTGCTTTTTGGAAACACTATCGTCCAGGCCCAAAGCGCCGAAGTAGAAGTAAGAGCCATCGTAGATCAACTATTTACTGGCATGAAAACGGGCGACTCCTCGCTCGTGGCGAAGTCGTTCACCGCCGACGCTACGCTGCAATCCGTTTCAATGGATGTCACTGGGAAAGTTAAAACCAGTAAAAACGGCATTGAGAGCTTCGTAAATGCCGTTGGAACGCCCCATAAAGAAATATGGGATGAACGCATCTACGATTTGAAAATCCAGGTGGACAGACCAATGGCAACCGTGTGGGTACCCTACAAATTCTACATTGGAGATAAGTTTAGCCATTGTGGCGTGAACGCGTTTACTCTGATCAAGTTCGAGAGCGGCTGGAAGATCGCGAGTATCACCGACACGCGTCGGAAAGACGGTTGCCTTTAAGGAGCTTTTACAAATCACTGAAAGAATAAAACCTGCTCTTTCGCGATAAAAATCTACAATTTGACAAAACAAAATACTGTCGTTCGATGGCTACAGACATTGGGCCCTGGCCTTATCACAGCCGCCTTGGTCTTCGGCCCGAGCAAACTGACTATTACCTCCAAACTCGGCGCCTCCTACGGTTTCGAACTGCTTTGGATCATCCCGGTTGCCATCCTTTTCATGATTGTGTTCACGACCATGTCGGCCAGGATTGGCCTGGCGACCGACCAATCGCTGCTGAGTTCGATAAAAGCACGATTTGGTAAAACGGCGGCCACGGTGGTAGGGATTGGCGTATTTCTGGTCTGTATTTCGTTTCAGGCGGGCAACGCCATCGGGGTGGGAATCGCGGTCGG
>NZ_JBGSXF010000258.1:0-3775 GCF_041751555.1 Persicitalea sp.
CAAGACCAAAACCTACACCAAGGGCATTCTGGCTATGACCGCAGAGTGCGCCCAATGCCACGACCACAAATACGACCCCATTTCGCAGAAGGACTACTACTCAATGTTTGCCTTCTTCAACAATACCCCGGAAGTGGGTTACGAGGGCGATGTGGGCCAGTCTAAGCCCGCAAAAAAACCGATATTGACGATCGCCGACGCGGACGCCAAAAATCTGCTGTCGTTTCTGAATCGCAGTGACACCACCGCGCTCACGGTATCGGTGCTCGGCGAGCGCGATACGTTGCGCCCGACCTACGTCCTTGATCGCGGCGTGTACGATGCTCCAACTACGCGGGTGTACGCTCAACCACTGCCTTCGGTGATGAAATTCGACACGACCAAGTATGCCCGCAATCGCCTGGGGCTGGCTAAATGGACGGTAAACAAGAATAATCCCCTCACGGCGCGAGTATTCGTAAACCATATGTGGCAGCAGTTTTTCGGCCGCGGGCTGGTGCGCACTACCGGGGACTTCGGCATGCAGGGCGATTTGCCCACGCACCCCGAACTACTTGACTGGCTGGCTGTAGACTTTATGGAACACGGCTGGGACATCAAGCGGCTCGTAAAGCAAATCGTTACTTCGGCTACTTACCGCCAGTCAGCCAAAGTCGATCAAAAGAAAATGGCGATCGATCCTGATAACATTTATATGGCACGCGGGGCACGATACCGCATTCCTGCCGAGTTTGTCCGCGATGTGGTGCTGTCTAGTAGTGGTCTTTTGGTTGAAAAAATCGGCGGCCCCAGTGTGAAGCCTTATCAGCCGAAAGGCTTATGGGAGTCGGCCAGTTCTGGGCGCGGTGAGTTGAAAGAATATTTTCAGGATCGGGGCGATGCGCTCTACCGCCGCGGAATGTACACCTTCATCAAACTCACTGTACCACCGCCCTCGATGGGCATCTTCGATGCCAGCAACCGCGATCAGTGCGAAGTAGTTCGCTCTAAAACCAACACTCCGCTGCAAGCCCTGGTGATGATGAACGACCCAACGGTTTTGGAAGCCTCCCGCGTTCTTTCCCAGAAGCTGATGCAGGAAAAAGGCAATATCGATGCCAAAATAACCGAGGCTTTTCGACGCATTGTCTGCCGTCAACCCACTGAGAAAGAAATGTCTGTTCTGAAAGGATACTACACCGAACAAGCTGATCTTTTCAAACAAAAGAAATTGAACGCCTCCAAAACTCTGGATGTCGGCGAGTATCCCACGGCAAAAATCGCTGACCGCGCCGCTTGGGCTGCGCTTATGCAGGTCGTGAGTACGATTTATAATATGGAGGAGGCGATAACGAAGACGTAATTCAATTGAGAATGAGAGAATTAGTGATTGAGTGAATTCTACTTATGATTCGCTCGATTTTTTATTCACTAATTCACTCACCGCTCGGGCGGCCCCGTCACTAATTCAAAATTGATCTAATGGAAAAGCAAATATTCGAATACGGCTTAAACCAAAACCGTCGCCATTTCCTGTCAAAGCTCAGCTTGGGCCTGGGCAGCGTGGCGCTCGGTTCTTTGATGATGCCCGATCTTTTTAAGGGCGATCCAGAAGCCGAAGCTGATGCCGCATTGGCCGGGCTGGCGCATTTTGCACCTAAGGCCAAACGCATCATTTATTTATTCCAAAATGGCGCACCCTCGCAGTTGGACTTGTTTGACTACAAGCCCATGCTTAATAAAATGCAGGGCGAGGAACTACCTGCTTCCATCCGAGGCGAGCAGCGGCTGACGGGTATGACCTCCGGGCAATCGTCGTTCCCGCTGGCAGGTAGTTATTTTAAGTTCAAGCAACACGGTCAATCCGGGATGTGGGTGAGCGAGTTGCTGCCTAATATCGCCAATGTCGCCGACGACATTTGTTTTATCAGGACTATTCACACCGAAGCCATCAACCATGACCCGGCGCTGACGTTTTTCCAGACGGGGGCGCAGGTCGGCAATCGCCCCAGCATGGGGTCGTGGCTAAGCTACGGACTGGGGAGCGAAAACAAGAATCTGCCCGCTTTCTGTGTCCTGCTTTCACGCGGCAAGGGTAATGGTCAGGGAGTTTATTCCAAACTCTGGACCAACGGCTTCCTCGATTCGGTGCATCAGGGCGTGCAGTTCAGCAGCGGCGAGAACCCCGTCCTTTATCTTAACAACCCCGACGGTATGGACATGGCCGAGCGCCGCAAGATGCTCGACAAGCTGGCCGAACTGAACCAGGGTACTTACGAAGAATTCGGTGATCCCGAAATCAATACTAAAATTCAACAGTACGAAATGGCCTATCGGATGCAGACTGCTATGCCGGAAATCACCGACCTCAGCCGCGAACCGGAAAGTACCGTCAAGCTTTACGGGCCCGAATGCCTGGTACCGGGTACTTACGCCGCCAATGTACTTTTAGCCAGAAAACTTTCCGAGAAAGGCGTCCGCTTCGTGCAGCTTTACCATCAGGGATGGGACGCCCACGGCAACCTACCCCGCGAAATTCTGGGCCAGGCCAAAGACGTCGATCAGTCGTCAGCGGCTTTGATAACCGATTTGAAACAGCGCGGTTTACTGGATGAGACCCTGGTAATATGGGGCGGAGAATTCGGCCGTACCAACTACTGCCAGGGCAAGCTCGCTCCCGATAGCTACGGCCGAGACCACCACCCACGTGCCTTCACGGTCTGGATGGCCGGCGGCGGCGTTAAGCCGGGCGTTTATGGTGAAACAGACGAGTTTGGCTACAATATCGTCAAGGATCCCGTTCACGTCAACGACTTCCACGCTACTATCCTGCACCAAATGGGCATCGACCACGAAAAGCTAACCTTCAAGCACTTAGGCCGCCGTTACCGCCTAACCGATGTGGCGGGGAAGGTGGTGAAAGGAGTTATAGCTTAATTGTGAATTAGAGAATTAGAGAATGAGTGACGGGGCCGCCCGCGCGGTGAGAGAATGGCTCATTTTTCACCTTCCATTTTAAAATATATGACTGCATAAGATTTGTATTTTGTGAATTGAAAACTCGCGTGGTTCGCCTGATTTTTATTCACTAATTCACTCAATCACTCATTCAAAATTGATCGCCTCCCGCTTACTCTCCCTCGTCTACAACGTTACCTTCTTCCTGGTTTGCCTGCTGGCCTTTCTATTGGTTTTTGAAAGCTATTTGGTCGTGCCGCAGTGGCTGCAGGTAGCCGGGCGGATGCATCCCTTATTGCTGCACTTTCCGATCACGGTGCTGATGCTGTACGGAATCTGGGTTATTGTCTCACCCCTGCCCGAGGTGGGTTCTAAGCTCAGGTACTGGGCCGACAACGCCTTATTGCTAGGAACTTTCACGGCCACTCTGACGGCTACTCTGGGCTTCTTACTTGCCAGGGAATCTGGTTATGACGCCGATGCTCTTTACTGGCACAAATGGACGGGGGTCGTTACGGCCTTCATAAGCTTTTGCTGGTATGCTTTCCGCAATAGATTGCCCAAACATCTTCTGCCCACCAAGATTTTGTCGGGCGTGACCTTGGTCATCGTGCTGGTGGCGGGCCACTTGGGGGCCAACATCACCCATGGTGATAAATTTCTGCTGGCTCCCCTCATGTCCGACGATCTGACACCACTGGTGGCGATGGAAGACGCGCTGGTGTTCGCGCACGTGGTGCAACCTATTTTGGAAGAAAAATGCGTGAGCTGCCACAATCCGCAGAAAGCCAAGGGCGAACTTATCATGACCACCGCCGAGTTGTTTGCCAAAGGTGGC
>NZ_JBGSXF010000259.1:0-5341 GCF_041751555.1 Persicitalea sp.
AGGGTAATACTGATACCGATAAGCCCCACGGCCCAACCGGAGTTTTCTCTAATCTTGTTAATTACTGACATGGTACATTTTCAAATTTGACCCGCAAAATAAAATCTTTTCTTGGTGGTATGCAAGGATTGGGCCGGAAAGGAGTAGCAGAGGCACAAAGTTCCATAGTTCCAAAGGCACAAAGTGGAAGGGACTCTTCACGCGCAGAGTCTCCCATCCTCCGAGTGGTGCACCAGCCCAACACTTTGTGGCTTTGCCCCTTTGTGCCTTCTTCAAACTACCTTAAAACTCCTCCACGCCAGAATAGTACTAATTAACGCCAACACAGCGGCGAGTAGCATGGGAGCACCGGGGAAATAGAAGGAAGTATCATGGCGAGTGAAGTAGGCGAAGAGGCCGGTCATAAGCGGCGGGCCGATGATGGCGGTGACGCTTTGCAAACTGGTGAGTCCGCCCTGGAGTTCGCCCTGCTCGTTGGGTGGTACTTGGGTAGAAATCAAACCCTGAATGGCGGGGCCGGCGATACCGCCCAGAATATAGGGAACCATGAAGGCATACATCATCCAGCCCTGGGAAGCAAAGGCGAAGAGCGTCAGGCCGATGGAACTAAACAGCAGGCCGATATAGACACTCCGCTCGCCGCCTAGTTTGGGAATGATGACGCGGATCAGTCCGCCCTGCACGATGGCGCTGAGCAATCCTACCGCCCCCAGCGAGTAGCCGATCTGGGCTTCGTTCCATTCAAATTTCTCCATCGTGTAATACGACCAAACGCCCTGCACCGCGTGTGAGGCGACATAAAGTAGGATCAGCGACACGATCAGACCCGAAATAACCGGAAACTTGCGCAGATGCCGCAGCGCTCCCGCCGGATTGGCCCGTTTCCAACTGAACGTGCGGCGGTTTTCGGGCTTGAGCGACTCGGGCAGGACAAAGTAGCCGTACAGCCAGTTGACCATTGAAAGTACCGCTGCCGCCAGAAACGGTACCCGCGAGCCGTACTGCCCCAGCAGACCGCCAATGACCGGACCTATAATGAAGCCCAACCCAAAAGCCGCACCGATCAGCCCGAAGTTCTGGGCGCGGTTTTCGGGCGTACTCACGTCGGCGATGTAGGCTGCGCCCGTGGTGAAACTACCCCCCAGAAAGCCCGCAATGATGCGCCCCACAAACAGCCACGCAATAGTGGGGGCAAAAGCCAGAAAGATATAATCCATCCCAAAACCGAACAGCGACGCCAGCAGAATGGGCCGCCGCCCGTATTGGTCGCTCAGGCCACCGATGACCGGGGCACTCAGAAACTGCACGAAGGCATAGGTGAACAGCAGCCACCCGCCGTAGCGCGCGGCTTGACTCAAAGTACCGCCGATCAGTTCGGTGATGAGGGTGGGAAGCACCGGAATAATGATGCCGATGCCCGTGATGTCGATGAGTAAGGTGACGAAGATAAAGCCGAGAGCGGCGGGGCGTTTGGAAGCCATGTTTTGGAAAAATTTCCCAAAAGTACGGTTTATTCTCGTGCAGGTAGATGGGAAGTGTCAGCCATGCCGGGGTTTTTGTTAATGCCTGTTTGTACCATGACCCCCCAAATCGTGCAACGAAGCGCTTCTGGCTACTGTTTAGGGAAGTTATTTCGTGAGAACTTCACCAAGATTCATCCCGAGTACATAAGCCTTCAATCGGGCATAACAATCCCTATTGAGAAGGCTGCATAAGGTGGCCATTTTCACGCCTTTCGTTTTTCAAAAATCCTTCCTTACTGACCGAAAGTACTGCTTCCTGCCTTCCTGCAACAATAGACCACATCGGTGCAATATTGTACCACACCTTTGATAAAATGAGCTAAGTCCGGTCAAACGCAACCCGCGACCTTTGTAATGTTCGCTGCTGACCAAAGCAAGGACACTTTCAAACACTCATTTTTATCATAAACCTTTTAAATATCAAGATCATGAACAATTTCAAAACTTCCGCTCTCGCCCTTGCTTTCGCCCTTTTGTCCGCCGCTTCATTGCAGGCACAAGACACTAGCAAGACGTTCGACACCAGCCTCTACCGGGTGCAGCAGTCGATGACCATGCGCCTGAGCATGGAAAAGAATCAGGGAGAAAGGGTAAGCATCCGCCTGATTAACCAGGACGGCAAAGAGCTGCACCGCGAGTCGGTGGGCCGCAACATTCAAAAGTACGCCTGCAACTTCGACCTTTCGAAGGTCAAGGACGGCGACTACACTATCGAGATCGCCAACGGCTCCGAGGTGCAGCGCAAGTCCATCAACCTGAGCAGTGCCGAGGTGGTAAAGGAACCCACCCGCACGCTCGTTGCCCTGAACTAAGATTGTTTTATGGTAATGATCCTCATCCCAATGGATTAGGTCAATAGGAACAAATCCCCCATCCAATTGGGCGGGGGATTTTTATTTGCCTGGTTTTCGTGACTGGGCATCTGGCAGACCTAAGATTGAAGGGGAAGCCAGGACTCTGGTTCCAGAATACGACCAAAATCTATTGCTCAAAATTTCCTTCGGTAAATAAAACGCTACGTTCGGACAGTTTTCGCCTACGTTCGTCCTAGATCGGTTGGTCGGGGAGGGGCAATTACTTTCATTGCCTCTTCTCGATACTTTCATTTTTTCAACTCAAACTTTTACTAATCCTGAAAAAACTAGTACGGCCACTCGCTCACCAGAATGCCGGACGCAGACCGCGAATTGGCTTTTTTCTGATTCCCGGCGGCGGGGGGACGATCGGGAACCGAATCAGCGAAATTTTCCCGAAAAACGCTCTTTTGACACAATAGCAGAAGAAATGACACAATACACGAAGTTTTTGACACAATAGCAGAAGTCTTTATGGGCTTAGCTGCGGTACTTGCCGCAGTCGATTTTAACTTTTCTTTTCACCATTTATCAATCACTCTTATGAAAAAGCAGTACACCCAAAACCCAACCCGCCCACAGCTTTCTTTCCAGATCAGAAAGCTGTTGCTGGCCGCACTATTCGTATGCGGGGCCTTCTCCCTCCACGCCCAAACTACCTGGATGGGTACCACCAGCGCCGACTGGGCCACGGCCAGCAACTGGTCAGCGGGGGTACCCGATGCGACCGATGATGTGACGATTCCCAACGTAACTCCCTTGCCCTCGCCCGTTCTTAGCACTATCGCCGTCGCCAAGTCAGTCGGGGTGCAAAGCGGGGCTTCGCTATCGATTACTGGCACGGGAAGCCTGACCATTGCCGACGCGCTTGGAGCAGGACTATCCAACAATGGTACAGTTCTCAACGAAGGTAGCCTGAATGTTTCTATAGCTGGCGCTGGAACGGTGGATTTTGGCATTGCCAATGGCGGCACATTCACTAACTCGGCCACGGGTAGTATTGAGGTTAACCAGTCCAGCGACATTCAGATAAGCAACAGTAGCGGGGGCATGTTTACCAATTCGGGACAGATTACAGTAGGCAATCTTGTCCCAGCCAACTTCGGTATTGGCAACGAAGGGACGTTCAATCATCTGGCAGGAACCATTACGGTGGAGCGTGCCAACAACAGCGGGATTAATAATGGGGGTACGTTTAACAATTCGGCCACGATCAACATCAAAACTGTTACGAGTGGTGGCCCCGGTCGAGGCATCCAAAATCGGTTCGTTTTCAAAAATGATGCCGGAGGAAATATCAATATTGATCGTTCTCTTCAGGGAATTTTTAACCAAGGCACGTTCACCAATTCGGCCAGCATTATTCTGGGGGCAAATATCGCTGTAATCACCTCTATTGCTAATAATGGCACATTCAACAACTCGGCCTGCGAATCGCTCATCAATTCTGTCTCAAACAGTAGGATTACCAGTTCGGGCGGCGGGAATAATTTTAGCAACACGGGAACGATTTTTGAAAACGCCAGCGGCAACAGCAACATCACCAGCAATACGGGGCTAGTGCGGAATTTAAATGGGGGGACATTTACCATCATCAACAACACAGGTACCCTTACTACCGACGCGGGACCAGCCCTGCTCGCCACGTTTTCAGCCAGCATCGTGAGCAACAACAGCGCCATCTGCGCGGGTACCGATGCCACCTTCACCGTCAGCGGCACCAGTGGAGCCACGCTGACTTACACGATTACCGGAGAGGTGGGCAACCAGACCCTAATCCTGGATGGCAGCAACCGGATCATCACGGCCAGCAACGCGAACACCAACGTTACCCTCACGCTGGTAAGCGTGGGGAAGAATACCTGTGCAGTGGATCTCACAGATGTTTCCACAATCACGGTCAATGCCCTGCCCACGGCTGCGGTTAGCGGCGGCGGCTCTGTTTGTGAGGGCGAAACGTTGCCTGACGTGAGCATCGCCCTGACAGGGACAACTCCCTTCACTTTCACCTATAACGATGGCACTACGCCCACCACCGTAACGGGTACCTCCACGAATCCTTACATAATCTCCGGTGCCTCAGCGGGTACCTACACGGTCACCGCCCTGAACGACGCCAACTGTGCGGGTACCTCCCTGACCGGAAGCGCTACTGTGGCGGTTAATCCGCTGCCAACGGCCAGCATTACCAACAACAACGGCCCAATCTGTGCAGGAAACGATGTGACCTTCATGGTTAACGGTACCAGCGGAGCCACGCTTACCTACCTCATCACCGGACAGGCAGGCAACCAGATGCTCGCTCTGAATGGAACCAATCAGTCCATTATAGTCAGCATTGCTATGGCTAATGCCACGCTGACATTGGTGAGCGTAGCCATTGGTAACTGCTCACAGAATCTGACGGGCAGTTCCACCGTGACGGTCAATGCGTTGCCCATCGTAATGCCCGGCCCCGACCAGTCGGTTATCTTCGGCTTCGGCAGCAACTGCACCGACATCTCGGTCATGGCCACAGGTGCGCCAACGCTTGGCTATTCGTGGGACAACGACGCGGGAAACACCGCCACGGTAAACGTTTGCCCGGAGGAGACCACGACTTACACCGTAACGGTCACCGACGGCAATACCTGTCAGGCGCAGGCCCAGGTGATTGTGAACGTACAAGACGTGCGCTGCGGCAACAAGAATCAGAACGTAACGATCTGCTACTACGGCGTGACGCAGTGCGTGTCGGAGAAAATCGCCAAAAGGTACCTGAAACTGGGGGCGACCATCGGCGGCTGCGGTACCGGGAATGCCCGGCTCGGTGTGGTGGAGAGTAGCGAAGAACCTCTTCAACTCTCGCTGAAAGCCTATCCCAACCCGGTGCAGGACTTGGTCACGGTGGAGGTACTTGCCCTCACCGCCGGGCGGGGTACTTTCGAGGTGATCGACCTGACGGGCCGGGTGCGGCAGTCGCGC